>WAJV01000025.1 GCA_015523725.1 Candidatus Geothermarchaeota archaeon | reverse complement strand
TTCCTAGGAATCCTATTGGGCTCCAAGTTATATTGGTTTTTAATGGCTTGTTACGGGGGTCTAAGGGCATCCCGCCGCAATATATGTCGAGTTCATCAAGTCCACCCAACTCTCTATACAATGCTCCTGATAAGACTTGAACCATACCTGGCGCTACGCCGGCATAGGATACTAAGAACACTTTTTTATTCCTCGCCAAATTATCTAGTTTCCTCGGGTCTTTTCCAGATAAAGATGTTGCATCAACCATGTTGAGTCCTCTCTTGAGACTTGCCTCCACCGCTTCATACGCGATTGGCCCGGGTAGAGATGAGGCCACTACCTCAACCTTACCCTTGTAATCCATTAGCCAATCATATCCCGGAGATACTGATGTAGTTTCGACGCCGAGCTTCTCCTCAATATTTTTCAAGGCATCTTTATTTATATCAGCAACAATTACCCTATATCCTTCGTTTACTAAGTCGTAGGCCGCTGCGTATCCAATTCTACCAGCTCCCCAAACTAAAACATCGTAATTCATATCTCTATCAACTCATTATAGTATATATTAAGTAACTATGCATACTGGCTTAAAAATATATTTCACTCTTTTTGTTATCATAGAACAAGCTTATCCCTACTAAGTAGGAAAATTTAACTTCTTTAAAAAATATGATTTATCTTTGGGTTAATGTTTAATATATTATTTATTATCGAAGTGGTTGTTATGACATATAATGGATTCTCTACTAAATGTGTCCATTCTGGTGAGGATGGACTCGAATATGATGTTGTACCTCCAATTCACCTCTCATCGACTTTCGTGATTAAGGAGGAGAGTCAAGAACTGATTTACTCTAGACTATCTAATCCTACGAGGGATATGTTGGAGAAGAAGGTTGCTGAGCTTGAGAGTGGAGTCGCTTCACTTGCATTTTCCTCTGGTATGGCGGCGATTGCGACAGTAGTTATGAGTTTTGTATCCCCAGGCGAAAAAGTATTACTGTCGGAGGATGTTTACGGTGGGACGAGTAAATTATTCAGGGATATTTTATCCCAGAAAGGTTATCGTTATCAATACGTAGATACTAGGGATGTGGATAAGGTTAGGGAGTCGATAAGTGATGATACAAAGATGATTTTTATAGAGACACCATCTAATCCTATGCTGCGTATATCCAATATTAGGGAATTATCTGAATTGGCTCATGAGCATGGTCTGAGAATGGTTGTTGATAACACTTTTGCATCTCCATATATACAGAATCCGCTGAGGATGGGTGCAGATATAGTAGTTCATAGTGCAACTAAGTATTTAGGAGGTCATAGTGATTTGATTGCCGGTGTGGCAGTATTCAAGTCCTTAGAGGATTATGAGGTAGTGAAACTGCATAGAACCAGGTTTGGGGGAGTGCTTTCTCCATTCGACTCATATTTGTTATTGAGGGGCATCAAGACTCTAGGTGTTAGGATGGAGAGGCATTGCCGTAATGCCGAGAAATTATCTGCTTTTCTATATGAACATGAGAAAGTTAAGGAAGTTTATTATCCATTCCACCCTAAATTTCCTCAGTATGATCTAGCTAGGAAGCAGATGCGGTGTGGAGGTGGAATGATTACCTTCCGGCTATCAAATGAGTCGCAGGAATATATAGATGATTTCCTAAACAGTTTGAGAATTATTAGGAAAGCGGTGAGCCTCGGGGGTGTAGAGAGTCTAATAACTCAACCTTATCTTACGACACATGGCGGGCTTCCAGATGATTATAAGCAGAGATTGGGTATAACCAGGGGGTTGATTAGATTTTCTGTAGGTATTGAGGATGTAGATGATTTAATTAATGACCTTGATAATGCACTCCAATAAGTTAGGATGGAATTAATTCTAAATGTGGGAATATGATTAATGAATTTAGTGTGTTTAGTAGATTAATTGGAGGAACTCCTTTGATTAGACTAAAGAATATCTTTGAGGAGAACTCACCAAGAATTTATGCTAAACCTGAGTTTCTAAATCTCACAGGTTCAATTAAGGATCGAATCGCTTACCATATGATAAAAAGAGCTGAGAGAACTGGAGGCCTAAAGAGGGGGATGACTATATTAGTCCCAACTACTGGGAATACTGGAATAGCATTCTCCGCTGTAGGTAGGTTGCTTGGATATAAAGTTATTGTGATAATACCGAGTGAGATGAGTATGGAGAGATTTAGGTTGATGAAATTGTATGGGGCAGACTTTATAACTGTCCCTGGAGGGGAGACTGATGCAGAGTCGGCTCTTAAATATGCATATGAATTAGCCGAACAAAATAGGGGAAAATATTATGTTTTCGATCAGTGGTCAGATGAGGGTAACGTAGAAGCTCATTATGAAACAACTGGGATGGAAATAGCTCATGAATTGAGGAAAATAGATCTGTTTATTACCTCGATAGGTACCGGCGGAACCCTAATCGGTGTTGGTATGAGGTTAAAGAAATTATTTCCTAATATAATTGTTATAGGGGTTGAGCCCTCCGAATGCCCAATAATATATAGTTGGTTCAAGGGTAAAGGTTCAAGTGGTTGTAGTAGG
The DNA here is from genome assembly GCA_015523725.1 of Candidatus Geothermarchaeota archaeon. GTDB lineage: Archaea > Thermoproteota > Nitrososphaeria > Geothermarchaeales > JDFR-13 > WAMZ01. The sequence continues at coordinate 8,356 of WAJV01000025.1, read as the reverse complement.
CATGGAATAGAGGGCATCGGAGACGGCTTTATACCCAAGATAATCGAGAGACATAGAAACGTTATAGATGATATTTTATTGGTTTCTACTAACGAGGCTGTTGAGTATACAAGGAGATTAGCCATTAGAGAGGGGTTGGCCGTCGGTATTTCCAGTGGAGCTAATATAGCAGCTATATCAAAGGCGATAAATCTATATGGATTAAATAGTGATGATGTAATTACAACGATTTTACCTGATTCCGCGACAAGATACTTCTCAACTAAATTATTTACATGAATAATTGAATAACATTAGTAGATTTAGTGGCCGGGGAGTAAAATGAGCATTAAAAGCGATGTTGAAAGATTTGCTGTTGAATTGATTAGAGTAAAGAGTTTATCTGGGGAGGAGGGTGAGGCAGCTAACCTAGCTCTTGAACAATTAAGTAGCGTAGGGGTTGACGATGCATATATAGATAAATATGGGAATGTGGTCGCAAAGGTAAATGGAAGTGTTGATTTAGATATAGTGTTTGAGGGGCATCTAGATCATGTGCCTAGTGGTGATTTAAGTAACTGGTCTATCGACCCCTATTCAGGAACTATGATTGATGGAAAGATATTCGGTAGGGGATCCTCCGATATGAAGGGAGCCATAGCATCGATGATTGCCTCGATACCTATGTTACCCCAGGGAGATATGCCGAATATTTATTACGTATTTGTTAATCAGGAGGAAGTAGTGGAGGGCCTTTTATTTAAATATGCTATTGAAGAGACTTTGGAGATTGAGCCTGATTTAGTGGTTTTGGGTGAGGGAACCAATCTCAATATAAGTCTTGGTCAGAGGGGGAGATGCGTATTGAATATAGATGTTTATGGCGAGTCTTCACATGCATCCATGCCGGAGAAAGGTATTAATGCGCTAGTAATAGCATCTAAAATCATTAATAAATTGATTGAATTAAACGAGAGGTTGCCAATTGATCAGAGATTAGGTAGATCAACGCTAACGCCTACAACAATTAAATGTCAACCTGAATATTTGCCAGTAGTGCCTGATTTCTGTAGTATCCAGGTTGATAGAAGGTTTGTTCCTAGTGAGGATGAGGATGCTGTGTTAGGAGAGATTAGGAGGGAACTAACGAAAGACAGTGTGATTGAGGTGGCGAAGTCAATAAATATTTATGTTCCAACAATGGATATTTTTACGTGGAATGGTGTTAAGCTTAGGTCAAGGCTATTCTTCCCTGCCTGGATTACAGATATAGATTCATTTTTAAAGAAGCTTCTTATAGAAGTATCGGCTAATACTGGTAAGAGAGCTAGGTTTATGTATTGGAGGTTCAGTACAGATGGTGTATACTCAGCTGGGGAGAAGGGATATAAGACAATTGGTATAGGGCCAGGTGAGGAATCCTTGGCACATAGACCCGATGAATATGTTAAATTGGATCATCTAGTGAAGGCCGCTGAAATATATTCAACTATACCAAAATTGTATTTAGAGATGAGTGGATAATTAATTGAATATGGTATATTTTTATATTAATTTATGAATCAACAAAAAATATTTGTATATTTCATGTCCGTCCTGTGGGTTGGTATATATGAACAAATTCGGGAAGCCTCTGTTGATGATTCCTGGTCCTTCTGAACCCTATCCAGAAGCCTTAACTGGACTTATAGAACCAATTACTCCTCACTATGGAGATGATTTCCTTGAACTCTATAACTCATTAATAGATGATCTCAAAAAGTTATTTGGTACTAAACAGCATGTGCATCTATACCCCGGCACTGGAACTGCAACGATGGAGATGGCTTTAACATCGATTATTGAGAAGGATGATGTAGTTTTATTTGTTAACAAAGGATTCTTCATCGACCGTTTTAGAGAGATTGCTGAAATACATGGTGCCAAGACCCATCAAGTGGCTCCTGATAGATATGGTGAAAGGGTGGATTTGGATGAATTGGGTTATACCATAGATGTGTTGAAGCCGAAGGCTATTGTGGTGGTTCATAGTGAGACGTCGACGGGGGTCCTCGAAGATATTAATGCAATATCCAAGCTTATTCCCGACGATTCATTCTACATAGTTGATTTTGTATCCTCCTTTGGAGCTCTTGAATTGAATTGTGATCATAATAGAATAGACTTTGGGGTCGGATATCCGTCAAAGGCATTGGGTGCGGTCAATGGACTTACACCATTTATGGTCAGCGATAGATTGTGGGAATATGTTAATCCTAAAGAAAGGGATCCGAAAGCATTCTCCATAGACCTAAATGTATATAGGAGATTCGTCGAGATATGGCCTATGCATCCATATCCAACATCGATATCCCCGAATTTGTTGAACGCGATGCGTGGTGCCGTAAATCATATAAAGCGTGAGGGATTTAGAAATGTTGTTGAGAGACATTATATGGTAAGTGAGTTTGTAAAGGATTGGATCGAGGACAATGGGCTTGAATTGATACCGAGGCGTGAAGTATCTACACCGACTGTGAGTGTGTTCAAACTTCCTAAACACTTGGAGGCAAATAAGATAATTGATTACTTGATTAGTAAGTATAGGATATATATCTCATCAACTTGGTTGATAGGTATAAATGGGTTGCGTATTGGACATATGGGTGCGACGGCTAATATGATTTATGTAATACCTACACTGGAAGCCCTTAGAGAGGCTATAAAGAAGTCTGGATAAATTATATATCTACATTCACATATAGTGATAGCCAGATTATATTCTTTAAGGTGAGTGGTTTTATGGTTAGTGAGAAATTTTTCGACCTTGTTTTATACGGTATATTTAAAGCAGTTAATGAGTATATTGGCAAGGACACATGGAAGATAGTTTATAGAGTCGGTGAGATTATTATCGACGAGTTATGGGATGAATTGGGCTTAACTAATGAACTAGGTGCATTGGATGGATTAAATAAATTGTCTAAATGGCTGGTCTCTATGGGATATGTTAAAGACCTTAAATTCATTGAGAAGGAGGACGGTTCGTTAGAGTATTGGATGTTAGAGCCGATTATTTCCAATGGAGCCAAAAGATTATTAGATGAGAATTTAGTGCCCCCACATATATCCACAAGTATATTATTCGCCTTTTTAAATAGATTAGGGTATCGAGTCGAGATGCGTGGAGATCCGATATTTAGGAGTGACGGATACATTATTGAAAAATGGATATTGAAAGAAGCCTCAAGTTAATCGGTAACATCCATATAAATTATATTTTTTAGAGCACCTCAACTCCATATCCTTTGCGCGGGTCACTGTAACCATAATATTTGCCGTTCTTCACCTCTAGAGCCTCAACGTTTCCCATATAAATGCTATGTTTTTCACTAAATGGTGATGCAATATACTTTGTTATATCGAATATTGATCTAGTAGTGCCGGGAGGGACAGACTCTTTACTCTCAACTATCAGTTTATTATTCTCTAGATGTATTCTCGGATGGTGTAGAGCCTCATCTAGATCTAGGCCAAGATATAGATGCAGCGTCAAGGTCTGTATAATGGATGATACTATTCTTAATCCGCCTGAGGCCCCTATAGCCAATATTGGCTCATCATCTTTAAATATGATAGTCGGGCTCATACTACTAGCTGGTCTTTTACCCCCCATTATATAGTTTGGGGAACTATCGTCTAGACTAAAGTCATGTATCTCATCATTCATCAGTATTCCAAAACTGGGTATAGTTACTCCAGAACCCATGAAACATTCAAGAGTCTCATTTAGAGCTACTATATTACCATATTTATCGGCAGTTATTAAGAACATTGTACCCCTATCTAATTCCGAGACTCTAATCTCATCTAGCCGGTTTGACTCTATATAATCTAAATTTTCCTCAATATGCTTATCGCTCAATAGGTAATATGGGTCTATATCACTGAATTCTGGATCAGCTATATATTTTACCCTGTCAATTAGGGCTATCGATAATAGTTTATAGATTAATTCATTATAATTGTATTTATCAATTTCTATCGATTCGAGTGTTTTGAGTGCTTCGGATATAATTATTCCTGACCCGGGTGGTGGCATAGAGTAGACTGTGAATCCATCTATATCTAGATTAATGGGGTCTCTCCACTTAACCCTATAATCTCGTAAGTCTCTGGCATCTATGTAGCCTCCCCCCTCGGTAATATATTTACTTATCTCCTCTGCAATCCATCCTCTGTAAAAACTCTCTCCATAGTCTTGGTAAATATATTCAAGGGTTTTAGCTAGTTCTTTTTGAGTAAGCTTTTCCCCCGGTTTATATGATTCACCTTGCTTTGTGAATATCCTTCGTGACTCAGGATGCTTAATTACTTTTTCCTTCACTCCAGGTATTTTCTCGAATATATAGTTCCATAGCTTAGATACAGTTATCCCCCTTAATGCAAGGTCAATGGCTTCATGGAATATTCTCTTTAATGGTAAGTATCCATATTCTTGGTGTAATGTTATCAGCCCCTTAATTGTTCCAGGGACTGCTATTGCTTTATACCCTATAGCCATATTAGATATTTCAACCTTGTATGGGTTCACATCTATATTTTTCGGCGCTACCTCCCTATAGTCCAAGGCCTTTAAACCAGATTCTCTATTGAAAAATAAAATAAATCCGCCGCCACCAATACCTGAGAGCCCTGGGTCCACTATACCCATCGCTAGGGATGATGCAATAGCTGCATCAAATGCGTTACCTCCCATCTTAAATATCTTGATTCCCAACTTGGAGACTATAGGTGAGTGGGATACAACTATCTGTTCCCCCACACCTTTCTGAGACATAGTTTACAGCCTCTTTCTATATACTATTTCACCATTCACTATAGTGACCAAAACCCTGCAATCTTTAATTTCTTGGATAGGTGTCTCCTCTAAATTTTTGTCGAGTATGATAATGTCCGCTAGTTTTCCCTCTTCAATACTTCCCAATACGTCCTCATCAAACCCTAAATATGCAGAATTATATGTATACATCTTTAGTGCCTCTAAAAGGCTGAGCCTCTCATTTATAGTATATTTATATAATTCAATATTTTCATATTTACCTCGAGTTACGGCGGCATATACTGAGTAGATTGGATTAACGGGATCTACTGGAGCATCGGAACCTCCACCTAATACTATTCCCTCCTTCATCATTGTTTTAAAGTTATAAGTATACTTGGCTCTTTTTCGGCCTAATCTATCGACAGACCAGAAGTCTGATATAATGAATCTAGGTTGCACTGCAGCTAATATATTCAGTCTTGCCATCTTTTTCACGAGATCCCGTGGCACGATGCTTGCATGCTCTATTCTCCACCTTACATCAGTGGATTTGGTTACTTTTAATACCTCTTCGTATGCTTTTAGAATTAATTCTATTCCCTTATCCCCGATTCCGTGGATAGCTGTTTGTAAATTATTTTTGGCTGCTCTTAAGATATAATTTTTCAGTTTATCATAATCTAGGACTATTTTTCCTTTATTCCCTGGCATATCATTATAATCTTCTCTTAATGCAGCGGTCCTCCCTCCAAGGCTCCCATCTATAAATAGCTTTATTCCATTTATCCTTATCCATTCATCACCATATCCCTTCTCCAAGCCGAGCTTAATTAATTCATCTAGATAATCCTTATCGAAAAATATTCTCACCCTGATTTTTAACATACCCCTTCTCTTCATCTCTTGGAGAGCCTTAAACTCCATGGGAGTTGCAGATACCAGATGTACACATGTCACTCCATTTTTGAGACACTCCATCATACCTTTTTCTCCTGCTTGTATGTAATCCTCTTCACTGGGTGGGGGAATGGCTTTCCTAATTAATTCCAAGGCACTCTCCCGAAGCACTCCAGTAGGCTCCCCAGATTCATCTCTATCTATTATTCCACCAGGGGGATCTTTAGTATTCTTATTAATTCCAGCCAGTTCTAAGGCTAATGAATTGGCTACAGCAATATGTCCACAAACCCTGACTAGAAATACCGGGTTTTTTCTAGATACTTCATCTAAATCCCACCTATTGGGATATCTTCCCTCGACTAATTTTTCTTGATCCCATCCCCTTCCAAGAATCCACCTTCCTTCACCGACTTCGTTAATTCTTTTTTTAACTCTCTCTTTAATTTCACTTATCGACGAGGCGTCTCTCAGGTCAATATATCCTAAGGAGAATCCAAGTGCTACCATATGTATATGGCTATCTATGAATCCAGGTAATACAGTATATCCTTTAGCATCCAATACTTGCGTCTCATCTCCAATATATTTCTCGATATCACTGTATTCACCCACTGCAATAATTTTCCCCTGTTTTATTGCAATAGAGTTAGCCCGCGTATTTTCTTTATCCATAGTTAGAATATTTCCATTTATAATTACAAGTTCTGCTTTACAACAATTAGATTTTTTCGTCCTAATCACCTAGATTCATGTTGAAAATATATAATAATCTATTGGAATAGTGTTAAATAATAATTATTGTTTAATTAATATTTTTTTATCCACGTTGGTAGTAAAAATATGTTTGCCCATATGCTAATATATGTCCATTAACAGAGTCATAAAATTCCTCGAAGGAGAAACCATTGTTCAATGTTAGCTCTATATCTAAAGCCATCACTGTAACTAAATACTTATGTTTACTTCCCGGCGGTGGACAGGGCCCTCCATATCCTATCATGCCGAAATCATTTCTACCTTGAGCCTCATTTGTCGCTTGGAAGTTGCTTGGTATCATGGGTGTTAAGGGTGGTATATTAACTATCATCCAATGTATGAAATAGTCTTTGGGCGCATCAATGTCATAAATTATTATTGCTATACTCTTTGTGTTATCAGGTACATTACTCCATTTGAAGCCTGGATTAACATTTTTACCATCACATGTGTATACAGAGGATATAATACTTCCTTCCTTGAAATCGAGGCCCATGACATTTATTTCAGCTTGAGAATTGCTAAGCAACCTTTCTATATATTCTCCGCGTACATATCTCTTTTTACCACCCGGATTTATATTAGCAAGATAGATGCCTAAAACTACTAAAAAGATTATTACAATAAATGCATAGATTATGTGTTTCCTTTTCATATCAAAATATTATAATTGTTTTACTCTAGCTATAAGAATAAATAATATTATCTGGGTTGCATCGGTCCTGATAACAACTAAATTTTCATTATCCCGGATATGAATAAGAATATATAGAATATGAATAGAGATGTTGTGGATAACTTAAATGATCTCCATGATGTTTCTTTACTAAGTTCCCTCGATATAGTATATATACATAGGATTAGTAATGTTGTTGAAATAATGGTGCCTATTTTTGCGACTATACCATTCAGAGTCAATATTAATCCGATATATATGAGGAGTGTAGTGAGATAAAAGGAGACTATGTGAAGTTTCGTTTCATTCTCTGGTTTAACAGCCGGTAGCATTAGGAATCCACTTCTTTTATATTCGTCTTTAACAGCGTAGGCTAGGCTCCAGAAGTGGGCTGGTGACCAAAAGAATATTAAGAGACTTATTAGTATTATTTGAGTGTCGATCAAGTTATTAGCGGCTAGCCATCCTGTGACTGACGGCATGAATCCAGCTACACTTCCAATTACACTATTGTATACTGTCCTATTTTTTAGTAGAATTGTATAGATTAATACATAGTATAGGGCTCCGAATAATGCGGCCAATGTGGTTGCCACTCCAAAAATGGTGAGGAACCCTATCGATGATATTATCATTAGTGTGATCCCAAATATTAATGCCTCACTTCGGGATATTATTCCCAGTGGGATTGGACGTTGCCTAGTTCTAGGCATTAGCATATCGTACTTGTAGTCTATGTAAGAGTTTAAGCTATTTGCAGAGAAAACTATTAGTATCCCAAGTATTGAGAAGTAAACTAGTCTTGGTAGACTCAGTTCACTTGATGCATATACAAATGTGGATATTCCAGAGAATATCAGCAGACTCGCTATCCTCGGCTTACCAAGTTTAATATATGCAATTATTTTATTCATTAAATATCCCTATACGAGCTTCAATAATCCTATTCTTTTATAAACATAGTTTATGTTGTAAATCTTTGGTTACCATATATATTTCTAGTTCTTATTGTATATATATTTAAAGGAAACAAATTAATTACAAATTCTTTATATAGAATTCTATATTAAAATATCTATGAAACTTTACTCGACTATTTTATTACTCATTTTGTTAGTTTCCTTCGCTTCCACATTATACGTTGTTAATGGTGCATTAACACAGGAGGAGGCAAAGGCATTATTCGATAGGTTAGGTTGTAGGTCTTGTCACAGGGATGGGGGCATCGCTGATTCTTGGCC
>WAJV01000024.1 GCA_015523725.1 Candidatus Geothermarchaeota archaeon | reverse complement strand
ATTAATATCATTTTGTATTGTACCTATTTATGGGGGTACTTATGGACAGAAAAATATTAGCTATACCAGGTCCAACAATACTGGATCTAGATGTTTTGAGGGCTATGTTGGTTAGTGATGTTGGACATATGTCTGTTGAGTTTACCGGTATTTTTTCAGAGACTTTGAGGCTACTTAGAAGGCTTCTATATGTTGATGATGATTATCAACCCATAATTCTAGCTGGTAGTGGTACGGTGGGGATGGAGGCTTCATTAACTAATTTTGTATCTAAAAATGATAAGGTTTTAGTGGTATCTAATGGATATTTTGGTGACTTAGCTGAAAAGATATTATCAAGGTATCCCGTCAATATTAATAAATTAAGTAGCCGAGAACCTGGAGATCGGGTTGATAATGAAACAATTTTAAGTAGGTTAGAGGAGGATAAGTATTCAGCACTTATAGTTACTCACGTAGATACTAGTACAGGTGTTAAACATGATATAAGTGAGTTAGGTAAATATACTAAAGACCAGGACACTCTTTTGATTGTTGATGGGGTATGTAGCGTTGGTGGCGAGAAAATAAATATGAAGGAGGCTGGTATAGACGTATTATTTACTGGCAGCCAAAAAGCATTATCTACACCCGTTGGTCTATCTATTATCTGGTTATCTCCAAAGGCTATGGATCGACTAAAAATGAATAACCTATCGCCCCATTATATGGATCTAGGTGAGTGGCTAAAGATAATGAGGAGTTACGAAGAGGGGGCGCCAAAGTATTATGCTACACCCGCCGTAAACCTAATATATGCGCTCAATGGTGCGTTAAGGAAGATATTTGAGTATGGTTTGGATAAATGGTTCAACAAACATGTATTGATGGCCGGGTCATTTAGAGCTGGATTACAGGAGGTGGGTTTAGAATTAATGGCGAAGGACTATTGTAGAGCGAATACAGTATCGGCAATATACTTACCTGAAAATATAGAGTCCAAGAGATTTAGAGATGAATTGTATCGCATGGGGATAGTGGTTGCTGGCGGCATCCTTAAAGGTCTCCGTGATAAATATTTTAGGGTTGGCCACATGGGTATGATGAATCTTAATGATATAGTAGCTATATTAGCAGCCATGGAACGAGTCCTTTATTCTCTAGGATATGATATTGAATTAGGTAGTTCTCTGAGGGGATTCCAAGAATATTTAACTGAACATATATGAATATGTGATTCATGTAGGCTTAAAGATGTTTAATTAAATATCTGCATTCATAGTCTCCAGTCGCGATACACGCCTTCTCGACAGCTACGACTTTTCTATGGGTGAAACCAGCCATAATTCCTGACAACACACCCCTAGTAAAATTCCCTTCATTAACTGCAGATTTATCTCTATAAAGTGAGCATTCCCAATTGTCTACTATAGATAAGGCTAATCCATCGCTCATTATAGATACATCTACAATCTTCCCCCAACCTAAGCCATGGTACAGAGCCGTTAGTCCAGACGCTAATTTCTCCATCTCACTTACATCATATTTACCAATGAATTTATTAAATAGTGATAGCCCGACTCCATGACCAATATGGTATAGTAAACTGGCGCCCGCCTCCCTACCTAAGGCATTCTTAATTCCCTCGATGAAACCATGCATAGCACCCTCCTCAAGACAAATAACCCTGCTTCCACCAAGGTCCTTTAAATAATGTTTGGAACTGTATATGATCTCATCGTATATAGGGGCAAAATGTAGATCGATTACATACTTATCCAATTTCAGTAACTCTTCCCTCAACCTATTTTGATCTATATCTTCCTCTGAACTAATAATTACGAACAATTTGTAAATATTTTTTACAACCTCAGTCGTCTCTAAATATTCTATATTCAGGTTCATACCGGATATTTTATCAGTAACACTATTTAATGCCCCAACAACATTATATAGCTCCAGCTCGATGCCTAACCAGTTCTCACCTGATATTTTTACATACGGCATTTAAATAACCGTATCCTAATTGTTTTCATAAACTTAAAAAACAAAATATATGTTTATATATTTCAAGGAAAATTCCAACTTAAAACATATACTTATACTTTTGAAACGTTTATCGATGAAGCATCTTTAGTCATGAATGAATATAACAATATATCCATTAAATATATGGCGGCTATAATACATTAATTATTTAATACTGTATGTTAATAGGTGGTTCCATGAGTAAATATTTAAAGCCTGAAGACTTGGATAAAGTTAGGTTAGTATCGGACCCCAAGTTAAGTCCATCAGGTAGGTATACTGTATTTACGCTAACAAAACCAAGTATCGATGAGAATAAGTATATTTCTGAGCTCTGGCTCATCGATAATGAGTCAGAGATATATGATCAGTTGGTCGGTGGCGAAGGAGGAAAGTTTCCCGAGTGGTTCAATGATGAGAGGCACATACTATATCTAGCTAGTTATGAGGATGAGGGTAGGCGATGGAATGAGATTAGGATAGTTGATTTGGATAGGCTCAGTATAAGGAGTGTATACAAAAGTAAGTATCCAATTATGAATCTCCGAGTATCTAGTGACGACAGAAGCATACTCTTTATCGAGAATGTTAATGATGCCGATGAAGACGTAATGGTGATAGAAAGGATACCTATATGGTTTAATGGTAAGGGATTCACTTATAAATCCAGAAATATAATCAAGATATTGGATGTATTTTCAGGAAATATTATTGAATTGGATTTGGGTGGAGTGGATGCCCAATTTGCAGAATATTCGCGTGATGGCGATAAAGTTTATTATGTAGGTACTCCCGATAAGGAGAAGCCATATCTAACTAGTTTATATGTACATGACTTGAAATCCGGCGATAATGTTAGGTTAACTATGGATGATATTAGGGTCTTAGACTTTGTCCAAGGCCCTAATGACAACATATATTTCAGGGGACAAGATTTTTCACATGGATTATCAACACATAGAAAAATATATGTTTCGAAAGGCATTGGAGAATATAATTTACTAACAGATATCGACCTAGATATTGTTAACGCTATAAATTGTGATGTTAGGGGTCCATCATCATCGAGGGCACTACAGATAGATGGTAATAAGGTATTCTTTCCATTGGCGATTGGAGGTAGAGTTGCATTATATAGTGTAGATAGTGATGGTTTGGTTACACCTATATTGGAGGGCGATTATACCATTGAAAACTACTCTATTAAGAATGGGGTGATCACATATACGAGGCATGACCCCGTAAACCCGCCCGAAGTATATCTTTATAAGGATGGTGTAGAGAAGAAGGTAACCGAGTTTAATGAATTCTTGAAGAGAGAGTTTAGTTTGGCTTATCCTGAGAAATTCAGTTTCAGGGCAAGCGATGGAGCTAATATTGATGGTTGGATAATGAGACCACCCTTTTTCGATGAATCCCAGAAATATCCAGCAATCCTCTATATTCATGGAGGACCAGCAACAACATTTGGTTATTCATTTATATTTGAGTTTCAGACTTTAGTAGCCCAGGGATTTATATTGATTTATACAAATCCCAGGGGGAGCACAGGTTATTCACAGAAATTTAAGGATATAAGGGGACATTATGGAGAGAGGGAATATTTGGATTTGATGGAGGCAGTCGACTATGTAACCAAGAATTTTGAATATATAGATGGGGATAGGCTCGGTGTCACTGGTGGTAGTTATGGAGGATTTATGACGAACTGGATTATAGGACATACTAATCGTTTCAAAGCCGCGGTAACACAGCGATCAATATCAAACTGGGTAAGTAAGTTCGGGACAACCGATATAGGCTTCTACTTCAATTCAGACCAGATAGCAGGAGGACTCGGACGCCCATATTGGGAGGATGAATGGTTTAATATTTATTGGGATAAGAGTCCACTGAAATATGTATCTAATATAAAGACACCGACGTTAATTATACATAGTATGGAAGACTATAGATGTTGGGTTGACCAAGCCATCCAGTTATTTACTGCACTTAAGCTTAGAAATGTAGATACTAAGCTTGTACTATTCCCTAAAGAAAATCACGACCTATCGAGAACAGGAAAGCCTCGGCATCGAGTCGAGAGAATTAAACACATAATCCAATGGTTCAAAGACCATCTCTAGAAGTAGGTTTTTAAGTGAAATCGTATAGATAAGAGGTCGAATGTATAAAATTTAACTGTAGCTATTTTTTGTGCTATTATTTTAACAAATTGACTTATGTATCGATTTACAGATATATATTTACGGCTCAGTGATATATATTTTAAGAGAAATTGTATTTATAGCATTACAAATATATATAATTTTGAGGATGAGAACCTTAAATGGATTAACCGTAAGTGAGAGGTTAATAGATGTTAAATATAGACCTAGAATACTCGATGAGATCGTTAGACTCGGCGGAAAGAGTGTGACGATATGTTATCAATGCGGCTCCTGTACAGCTATATGTCCCTTGTCTGAATACTTCGACACAAGTTTTAGAAAATCAATTAAATATGTCCAATTGGGCCTAACTGATTTAATCAATAGTGACTTAACACCCTGGCTATGCTACCAGTGTGGAGAGTGTAATGACAGTTGCCCACGTGAGGCCTATCCAGGGGAAATAATGATGGCTCTCAGGAGGTATAAAATTATTACGAATTCTATCGGTAGAATTGCCAGGATATTCTACGATAGACTCGGTTTAGCGGTTAGTCTAATATTGTTATCTTTGCTCGCATTGTTTGGAATTCTATTTTTCATAGGCCCCGTTAATATATCTTATGTCGATATTTATAGCTTCATACCTTATGATTTTATACACAATGCAGGCCTAGTACTCGGTATCATAGTTGGAATAAGCGTTATTTATAACATACTACTAATGTATAGAGATTTTAAGTCTCACTATATAACTGGATTCTACGCAGATGGCTATAATCGAGGCGTAGGCATGTGGCTTAAAGAGTTTTTCTCGATTCTGGTCAATGAAGTTATGGTTCAGAGGTTATTTAATAGGTGTGATGGCAATAAATGGAGGTATGTGGCTCACTTGTCTCTCTTCTGGGGATTCACTGGCCTATTCATATCAACCAGCATCCACTATATTGTAGACCTCAGCGGGATACATATAGATGTAATATATCCGCGATTAATTGGGATAGTATCAGGAATTCTACTAATATATGGAACCATATACCATATATATAAAAGGCTTAGGAGGAATGAATCGAGATTCAAATATACATATGCAAGCGATTGGGTTTTCTTAATACTTCTTTTCTTTGTAGGAGTGACTGGTTTCTTAACAACAATCTACATCTATATGGATTTAGCTATTGCTACATACTTAATGTATGGGCTACACGTAATTCTCGTCTTCGACCTATTAATAATAGCACCATTCACAAAATTCATGCATGCTCTCTATAGACCATTCGCCCTACTCTTCTACAAAATGTATGTGGGGGGTGTTGAATATGGCTAAGCCTGTACTAATTATTGGAGCTGGTATAGCAGGTATCCAAGCCGCACTGGACCTAGCTGAACTTGGCGTCGATGTATATCTATTGGATAAGAAGCCTAGCATCGGCGGGAAGATGGCTCAACTAGATAAAACTTTTCCTACGCTTGACTGCGCCTCCTGTATACTAACCCCTAAAATGGCAGCTATATTGAAATATAAAAATATAAGGTTGCTGATGTATTCCGAGGTCGAGTCTGTAGTCGGTGAAGCTGGTGATTTTAGGGTAAGGATTAGGATGAAGCCTAAATATGTCGACTGGGACAAGTGCACTGGGTGTGGCACATGTATACAGAAGTGCCCAAGGAAGGTCCCAGATGAATTCAACCTAGGTTTGAACGATAGGAAGGCGATATATATTCTCTTTCCCCAAGCTGTTCCACGCAAGGCCGTTATAGATGCTGAGAACTGTCTACGTCTGAACCCCCCTCCAGAATTGAAGGAGAGAGCCAAAGGGAGAGAGTTATGTGGAGTATGTGAAATAGTTTGCCCCACAAAGGCTATAAGGTATGATGATAAGCCTAAGAGGATTGAGCTTAACGTAGCATCTATAATAATCGCTACGGGTGGAGAAGTATATGACCCCACCAGGATACCAGAGTACGGATATGGTAAGTATATGAATGTATATACACATTTGGAGTTTGAAAGGCTGGTGTCTGCCACAGGGCCTACAGGAGGAAGGATACTGAGAAAGTCGGATAATAAAGAGCCTAAGAAGATTGCATGGATCCAATGCGTCGGATCTAGGGATAGGCGCTTTAACCACTACTGCTCAGCATTCTGTTGTATGGCCTCTACTAAGGAGGCTATTTTGGCTAAGGAGCATGTAAAGGGGGTTGATGCTACGATTTTCTATATGGATATTAGGTCATTCGGTAAAGGGTTTAATGAATTTGTTGAGAGGGCCAAGGAAGAGTTCGGTATTAGATATATTAGGGGGAGGGTTGTCAAGATAGAGGAGGAGTCTGAAACAAAGAATCTAATAGTATATTATGAAGACACATTTGAGAGCAAGTTGAAGAAAGATGTATTCGATATGGTTGTATTGGCCACTGCAATAAAACCGAATATACCGAGGGTTATCGAGGGACTGGCACTAGATGAAGATGGTTTCATCAAATTGAAGGATCCCTATCTAGATCCCGTATCGACATCGATTGAGGGAATTTACGTCATAGGTATAGCGGCATCTGCTAAGGATATTCCCGATTCTGTCTCTGAAGCTAGTGCGGCTGCAATAAGGGCCTGCCAATTAGCTAAAGGGAAAGAGTTAGAGGTTTTAGCCGATGGGGGTGAATTAGATGGCTGATGAGCCTAGAATTGGAGTATATGTATGCCATTGTGGCCTAAATATAGCTTCCACCGTTGATGTAAAGAGGGTTGTGGAGACTATAAAGAAACATCCAAATGTAGTTGTGGCCAGGGACTATGTATTTATGTGCTCAACACCAGGACAGGATATGATTAGGGAAGATATCAAGAAGTATAATCTCAATAGAGTTGTCGTAGCTGCATGTTCACCTTCGATGCATGAGCCGACCTTTAGAGGAGTATTAGACTCTGCAGGGTTAAACAAGTATCTATTAGAAATAGCAAATATCAGGGAGCATTGCTCATGGGTACATGATGATAAAGAAGAGGCCACGAGAAAGGCGATTGAATTAGTACGTATGGCAGTATACAAAGCCTCTTTACTTGAGCCTGTTGAGGAGCCGGTGCTAGATGTTAGTCAAAGCATACTCATTCTGGGTGGTGGTGTGGCAGGTATGAGAAGCGCTCTAGAGGCATCTAGGGCAGGCTTCCACGCATATATAGTTGAGAAGTCACCAACATTAGGTGGCATGGCATCCAGGATTGGATGGGTTGAGAGAAACAAGAGGGGTGGGGAGATAGTTAGGAAGATTATAAATTCGATTAAGAATGATAGTAGAATAACAATATTCACCAATGCTAGGTTAATTGAACTATCCGGGTATCCAGGGAACTTCACGGCAAAGATTAGGGTTTACCCTAGGTATGTTAATGAGAACTGCACACTCTGCCGAAAATGTGTCGAGGTATGCCCAGTTGAGAAGGAAAATGAATTTGAATTTGGACTTATAAAGAGGAAAGCGATTTATTACCCGTTCAAGGGGTCATACCCACCCTATTATGTGATAGATATGGATATCTGTACAAAATGTGGTAAATGTGTTGAGGTAT
>WAJV01000023.1 GCA_015523725.1 Candidatus Geothermarchaeota archaeon | reverse complement strand
GTAATGCTGGTTTAATCTGTTTACTCATAGATTTTTATTATTATAAAATAATCTATATATCGGTTTGTAGGTAGAAATTATGGCTTTTAATAAAGTTGTTGCTATTGATGTAGGTGGCAGTAAAACTGAGGTCGTCATCTTTGATGTGGGTTCAAATAATATTGTTAAGTGGTTTATTGGTGCTCCTTGTAAAATACATGATATGCCATCAAGCGATGTTATCCAAAGTTTAAAAGGGATTATTTCTAGATTAGACCTTGATTTTAGTGAGGCCATCGTTTCGATGGGGATAGCTGGTTTAGATACCAGGTTTGATCAAATGACTTGGAGGGATATCGTCAATGAAGTATTTCCTAAGGATGCTTTTATCGATATTTTTCATGATGTAGTTGAGGTTTTATATGCAGGTGGATATGGGGAGCCCGGTATAGTGGTTATCGCAGGAACGGGATTCAATGCTTATGGTAAGTCTAGGACGGGGGAGGCGAAGGCCGGTGACTGGGGTTGGCGTATAGGTGATGAGGCTTCGGCGTATAGGATCGGCATCTCTCTATTAAATAATGCTTTTAGGTTTCTGGATGGTAGAGGAGGGTCTAGAATAATTTATAAGGGTATATTGGATTATTTGGGCCTTAATGATTGGGAGGAATTGTTGGATTGGGTTTATAAGAGTGGTGTTAATGAAATAGCATCATTGGCTTTACTTGCATGTGAATTATCTAATCATCCTAGCGTATATAAGATATTTAGGAAGGTGGTGAAGGAGGCCATAATTGCTGTCGAGGCGGTGTCGAGGAGGGTTGGTTTGAAAGGCCCTGTTCATTATACTGGTGGCCTCTTCCAATGCAACATCTTTAAGAGACTATTTGTTGATCACTTAATTGAGAGGGGATTTGAGATAGGTGAATATGTATCTAGGCCGGTTATTGGAGCCATTTTTAAGGCATTAATTGATTTCCTTGGTTATAGTAAAGATGAGGTTGTTCAGCTGGCCCAAACGAATATTAGGAGGTTAAATGATTTTAAATGATCTTGCTTTTTCTCAGGTAATTATATACTTCTCTTACTAGTTCGTTAAGGTTGTATTTAAGTTGATTGTAGTGGATAAAATATATCTTCCCAATATTTTTATATATGTCATTTATATGTATGTCTCTATCATCTATGTATACTATGTTCTTAGGCTTTATATGCTTACCGATATTATTCTCGATTTTCTTGATTAATTGCTTTATCATTTGGTCTTTTCTGGGGGTTGGTTCGATAACTATGTAATCGAAAAGTTTGTCTAAATTAAATGTCTTTATTGCTTGATATGCAGGTTCATAGAGGTTCCATGATAGGGTTGATGTTATGGCTCCATTTTTTCTAGCCCACTTAATAAATTTAACCATAGTTAGATTGAGCCTTACTCTATTACCATTTATATCTTGAAATATGTATCTATTGATCTTCTTGAATGGAGGATTTAGTAATGATATGTCTTCATGGTCCCATAGGGTACCGTCTAGGTCTATTAGTAATACCCAAGTCACAAGTAACACCCTAATCCAAATAGATTCTAAATATTAGATTTAATATTTTCTGAATTGTTTATTGAATTGGCTGTCACCTAAAAATATTTTTGAATCTTGTAGGCTGGAGAATTCTAGGTATTTGGATATGTTTCTCGATATATTCATATATGAATTTTGCTGTGAGTGCTGAGAATGTTAGTCCGAATCTACAGTGTCCCACAGCTATCAGTAGTCTTGGATGGTTTGGCAGTGGACCTATTATTGGGATTTCGTCAGGTGTACATGGTCTGAAACCACTATCAATCCCAATAATCTTGTGTTTTTTGAGGATAGGAACGTATTTATTTACACAGTTCATTATTATTTCCAATCTATTATAGGGTATTTTATTGTCGAAACCCATTAAATCCATAATGCCCGCTATTCTTATAAATTCTTTAAATGGGTTCACTACTACCTTTTCCTCCTCTATCATTAGTTGATGGGTCAGATTATTGCCATTAAAATTCGATAATTCCATTATATATCCCTTCGCTGGGTATACGGGTAAATCGATTCCAAGGGGATTTAAAAGGCTAGATGTCCATGGTCCAGCTGCCACTACGACATATTCCCCACTAAATCTTTCTCCCTTCTCCGTATATACTACTGGGTATTTGTTCTTGACAATGATTTTTTGTGCCGATGTTCTTTCAATAATCTTTACTCCATATGTCCTAGCTAGTTTAGTTAATCCATCGATATATTTTACCGGGTTTATCGACATATCTATTTTGTATCTTAGTCCTCCTATAATGTGTTTGGATAATCTTGGCTCAATCTCCCTTAATTCACTCCCAGATAAGATATCTGTATCTATTCCATCATTCTTTAACTCTACAGCATATTCCTCAGCTTCTCTAAAGGCTTCTTCATTTATGTATACTTCAAGTATTTTACCTGTTGAGGCTTCTATATCCATGTCAATAAAATTCATTAGGTTCTTTATGGAGTTAATTGCCTCTCTTCCCAGTCTCCTTAATATTCTCCATTCCTGATTCTCAATGAGATATTTTCTAGACATTAGTATTGATTTAATTGTTTTGTAGCCTAGTTTTGTTGGAGCTATTTTTATAGGGCTACTTGGTGAAAATATCCATTTTAATAATTTTATATAGTCAATTGATATTGGATAAGGTATATACATTGATGGAACGATTAATCCAGCGTTCTTCTTTGATGCTTGGGAACCCGGTTTATACTTCTCTAAAATTATAATGTCATAACCTGCTTTAGCCAAATATAATGATGTAGACAGCCCTATTACTCCTCCCCCGATTATTATTACCTTAGTCAATTAATCCCCCCAAAAAATCATACTTAATTTCTTTGGAAATTAATTATTTTGGGTATGAGGAGGGAGTCTCTACCACCTATATACTTAGCCCTTTTATCCCCCACTATCGCTGAGTTACTTTCCTCATCCTCGCCTCCAATGGAGTTCTTTAATCCACTCGGCTTTTTGATGCTCATTGCCCTATATGGCTTTGGAGCCATCTTGATTAGGGAATATGTGGTTAGGAGAGGGTATCCTAAATCCTCCATTATTCTGTTAGGTGTTGTATATGGAATGGTTGAGGAAGGTTTTGCTGTGAAGAGTTTCTTTAATCCTGGGTGGCAGGACCTCGGTATATTAGGGGTATATGGGCGCTACATTGGTGTTAATTGGGTTTGGAGCATTGGTCTAACTCTATATCACTCGATTATTAGTATATCCATACCCATAGCGATTATCGAGCTAGTTTATAGTGATTTGATGGATAAACCTTGGATTGTAAGTCGTAGGCGTTTATTGATAATATTCTCTGTATTTGTTCTTGATAACGTATTAATTAATATTTTATTGGTTAGTGGGTATCAACCCTCACTTCTTCATTATCTTATATTATTCATGATCATGTTCTTATTGGTCTGGTTATGCGGTAAGGTGAATATTAGGCCAATAAGGCTGGCTAATAATCCCTTTCTTATGTGGGTGGGTGGTTTTTTATGGATGTTGGGTTTTTATATAGTCTTATTTGGTTTACCTAATCTAGGTTTACCGGTATTCATTGATATAATCATCTTAATTATTTTCTTCTATATTAGTGTAAGGATGTTCTCTAACTTATTTAATGTTGAGTTAAGTAATAAGGTCAGGATGGCGTTTGCATTGGGACCACCATCATTATTCATTTTCCTATCGCCCCTATTTGAATTCTCTAGTGATAGGAGTGATAACCCAATTGGTATGACTTTAGTAGGAGTATTTTTCGCCATCTTATTTATATATGTATACTATAAAAAAGTCGGTGAATAGAGTTTCCTTAAATATTTATTATACGGCGTCATGGCATCAGGTTTATATTGACTGCTTTTATTTCATTATATTAATTAATGAAAATGGGTGTTTAGAAAAAGGATAATCGATTTAACGAATTATTTAAGTCTACTCTTTATTAAGAGGAATGCTTTTAAGTCTCTATTTACTTGAATCAATTCATAAGCCACGTATATACCTATGATTGTCGTTAATATTGTAAATAATGTTATCGATTGAACTGCCTGCATTAAGTATGCAATAACCAGTAGGAAGCCGACTCCTAGGTGAGTAATTATCGTGCCTATATATGCAGGAATCATCTCGTTTGGTTCATCATAATATTTGTTTAGATACTTTATTGCATATATTGAGGCTGGTAGAGCTAGTAAGCTAGCCAATGAGTATATTGATATTAATCCAGTTAGTGATGCTATAATAATATATCCATAGAGAATACCGACTACTCCTATATAGATGACTCTCCCTTTTTTACGACCTAATAATACGACGAGGTTTTTTCTACCAGTCGCTTTATCTGCTTCATAGTCTGGGAACTCATTTATTAATAGGATTAGGGCGACAGTAATAGTGACCGGTATTGAGGCATATATTGGTGTCATCGAGAATTTCCCGGCCTGGACTATATATGAGCCTAATGCTATTAATATTCCGAATGAGACTCCTACTATTAGTTCTCCTAATCCTTTACCCGATAGTCTTAGTGGTGGTGCATTATATGAGTATATGAAGAATGCTCCTAATAGGCCTAGGGCTATTATCATCCATCCCCTTATAATAGTTATATACAATCCTATCGATAGGAAGATGAGGAGGGTTATTAAAGCCATAGATAGTACTTCGAGTGATGATAATAACCCCATTTGGATTACCCTGCTCCCGCCGCTGAATGGCCTTATATAGCTCTGATTTATATCATCTGTATTCAGCTTATGGTCATAATAGTCGTTTAGGAGATTTACTGATATATGGCCAACTATGATGCCGATTAAAGTTAATATGAATAGGTATGGGTTGAATAATTTGGTCTCTAGGTATGCTAGGATAGCGCCTATTAATACTGAGGGTATGCCGGCGACTAAAAATGGGGCTCTTATAGCATTGTACCAAACCTTTAACTTATTCTTGAGTAGACTGAATTCTTCGAATCTACTCTTATGCTGGGTGAAGTCTAATACTGTTGGGGGTTTTCCCTGGAGTATGTCTGAAACTCGTTTATGCCTAATTTGGTGGGGAGTTACCCTAATAATCTCCAGGATGGAGTCTTGTTTATTATCTACTAATAACTTTACTACTGGAGATCTTTCATATAGTAGTTTAAGTGCCTTCTTCCTCTCCTCACTATCTTTTACCAATTTAGCCACTCCTATAACTTCTGTCTCACTCCATTTTGAGAATTCGGATAAATCCATGTATTTGCTTGGGTCTCCTCTTTTCCTAAGTATTATTAGGTTGATCGATGGGTTATGTATAATATGCATTATTTTTGGGTCATTCTTTATTGAGGCTAGATAGAATGTTAG
>WAJV01000022.1 GCA_015523725.1 Candidatus Geothermarchaeota archaeon | reverse complement strand
TACATGAATGCACCTGGTATTGTGTCGAATTTCTTATCGTCAATAACTATTGGCTCATCGGGATATATTTCCTCCTCCCAAGTATATAGATTTATGGTTGCCTTCTCTGTGGGAGCCCCTCCTCCACCTCCTTTCGTGGAGAGCCAGTACCAGACACCCCCTCCTATTACCGCAGCTGCTACTACAGCTCCCCCTGCAATTAGGAATTGACGCCTATTCATTGAATGACACCTAATAATAAGAATATTTGTTTGGATGTTAATTAATATATTTACTTATACATATAAGTTTATCCAATAAATTAATATCAAAGTTGAACACCAAGCCAATTAAAATGTTCTATGTTAATAATTAAATCAATATATATTAGAGAGATTGAATAATATGCCATTACTCGGGGTGTTAGATGAACATTGTTCTTATATACGGCTCCGGCGAGTTGAGTCAAAGTATTTTATCCTCGATTAAACGTGATCTTGAGAAATTCCATATAGATTATCAATTATTTAATAGTGCTGATTCTAGGCTGGTAGAGTTGCCTAGTTATATTGCTAAAGATACGCATGTTATTGTAGTTGGTGGAGATAGGGTGTTGCTTCAAACTCTATTAAAGATTGGTGATAGACGTGTATCAGTTATCCCATTAGCAGGCTTAAGGACCTCGGGTTTTTTCACTGTTAAGGGTATTAATGAGTTTCAGATGATTCTATTAGGAATTATAAGGAAAAGATATAGGGTTAAGAGTTTCTATCGATTGATAGCTATCGATGGTGATATAAAGTTACCGCCAGCCTTCAATGACATAGTTTTACTTAATTCTAATCCCGGGAAATTGATTCGATATACTTTATATATTAATGGAGAGTATATCTGGAATGATACGTCTGATGGTGTAATAGTGGCGACGCCTATTGGCTCAACTGGATATTCCTTATCGGCAGGTGGACCAATTATTAAGGATCATAATGCTGTTTCGATAGTGTCTATAAACTCATTATTCCCCACTCATAAGCCGATCGTAACATCGATTAATAGTCGTATACAAATAGTTGACTTGATGAGTAATCAGTATATTGTATTGGTAGATGGCCAATATAGGCATCAAGTAATCAACAATTCTATCAGTATTGTCAAAAGTAAGCATCCAATAGACATCATTGATTTTCCAGATGTATCCTCTAGCCTAGATACCCGGTTAAGTACACGTGGTTACGGCGGGAGAGCCCGTATAGACTTGTCTAGATTACCCCCCAGCTCGAAATTTGTCTATAAAGTTTTGGAGTATGAGGGTGGTCTGACATTTAATGAATTAGTTGCGAAGACTAGACTACCTCCTCGAACGGTTAGACATGCATTAAAGATATTGATCGATAAAGGGATTATAGAGAAATCATTCTTGGATAAGGATGCTAGAATAGGTCTTTATAGGATAAAGAGATTCTAAGATGGAGAAATTACGATGTTACTCGAGTTCCTCGAGTGATTTACCCATGGTCTCAATACCAAGAGCAATAACAGATATTCCTGCCAATATATGAATTGCCGCGGTGAGTGCATATGGCCCCATCAGTCCAGTTGATATGTATAAAGCTGCTGTTATTAATGGTGATATGATCCCTGCTAATCTACCCATGCTAGCTGCAAATCCTGAGGCCACTCCTCTAATCTCAGTCGGGTATAATTCAGGTGTATATGTATATAGTCCAGCCCATGCACCGAGATTGAAGAATGATATGGCTGCACTCCAGACTTGGAACCATAATAAGTTAGTTGATAGACTCATAAGTAGGGATGCTAATCCAGCTAATATTAGGTAAATAGATAAGACAGTCTTTCTTCCCAGTTTATCCAATAAAAATGTCGCGGAATAGTATCCTGGAATCTGGAATAAGGTTACTATAATAGTCCAGAAAAGTGACTTTAATACATTCATTCCGAATGTACTTGCGTATATTGATGGTAGCCATAGGAAGATTGCATAATATGTGTAAACTAGGCTCATCCAAAGAATCGTTAATAAAATGGTTCTGGGGAGATATCTCTTATTGAATAGGTCAGTAATTTTGTATTTAACTTCTAACCTCTCTAGTTCAACCATTTCACTGGAAAAACCTATCCTATTAAGAATTTTCCTGGTATAATTCATATCCCCCTTCTTCAATAGGTATCTGATTGATTCAGGCATGTACTTATATACGAATGGTACGAGTATTAGCGGAGCCATGCCTATAATGAATGAAGCCCTCCAACCAAAGGATGGTATTATAATATATGGGAATATTAATGCTAGTAAGGCACCATAAACCCATGAAGTCTCTATTAAACCGAGGAATCTTCCCCTATATTCTTTAGGTGTGAATTCTGAGACATATATTCCAGGTTGGGGTAGGGCGGCTCCTAAACCTATGCCGGCCAATAGTCTCAGTATATATAATGATGTTATATCTGTTGCTAGAGCGTGGAGAGCTGTGAAGACCGCCTCAATAAAGAGTACTATTATTAAGGTGGGGCGTCTACCTATTATGTCGGCTAGCCTACCAAATAGTATTGCTCCTATAAACATTCCTAAGAAACCTATACTGAAAATGGTTCCCCTGGAGCCAGTTGGGAGCCCCAACTCATTAATTATAGGTGTTACTACAGAACCTATCAGCATCACATTCATCGCTGTCAGCATATATATTAAAGATCCAATTAATAGGATCTGGTAATGTATACTCTTTAATGGAGCCTTGTCCATTAATTTAAGTACCTGCATTTTTTACACCAATAAAACATAAATTGATATAATATACTAAAGATAATTTTTTATGGCATAATTTGCCTAAAAATAAAAAATGCACGCAATATTTGTTAGTGTATACTTAGCTCACTCAAATCGCGGTTTACTAAAATGTATAAGAGTGTAAATGAGTTGTTTACAATACGTACTGAGTGACCAATCTATATAAATTCCCAATTATTTATAGATAATCTTGATATTTAATTTATTGGGATGAGTTCTCAGGGAGGAGGGGGAAGACCTAAATTACTTTGGAAGCTTGATATTGATTGTCCAGCGTGTAAGAATGAGATGGTGATTGAGGAGTATATCCATAATATACCAATTATTGGACGCATAATATTAAGCAGTGGGGAATGTAAATCATGTGGATTTATATATCGCGATACAAGGATGGCTGATAGTAGGGGATCCCAAATCTTAAAATATAGAGTCGAGTCCGGTGAAGACTTGAATACCATAGTGGTTAGGGCAGCATCCGCATCTATCGAGATTCCTGAGCTAAAAGTTAAGGTGAATCCTGGTGCTGCTTCTCAGGGTTTCATAACCACTGTAGAGGGAGTGCTCCAACGAATTGTTGAAGTAATGGAATTTTTAAAGGAGGATGAGGAGGTAGATATTAATGTGTGGGAGGAGAGGATGGATGCGATTAATAAGGCACTTCAAGGTAAATTGCGCTTCACCCTCGTCATAAGGGACCCTGAAGGTGTTAGTAAAATAGTGAGCAATAAAGAAGAGAGGCTTAACATGTATAAGTGAAGATCGGTGATTAGAATTGGATATAAAGGATTTAATTAGGAGTGTAGGTGGTGAGATAATTGAATTAGATGTAGATGTTAAGACGGTGTTTCAAGCCTCTAAGGCCACTGGATTACCCCCAGACCATATAATCAAATCCCTAGTATTTATCGGTGAGAGGGAGGCGGCTCTGGTTATAGTATCTGGGGATAAGAGAGTTAATTTGGATAAGTTGGCAAGATTTATAGGTAAATGTAGATTGGCGACGCCTAGGGAGGCCCTAATGCTCACCGGTTTCGAAGTAGGAGGTATGCCGCCTATAGGAGTTCCACTAAGAACAATTGTTGACTCAAATCTAGTAGATAAAGAATATGTTGTTGGTGGAGGTGGAGATATAAAGACTTTATCTAAACTAAAAGTTGATACAATAATCAAGTATCAATCTGCGGAGATATATGATATCACTTAATTACCCTACTCAATACACGATAAATATTCTTGAATACTACTTTCTCAATCTCCTTATCGGAGTAACCATGCTTAATTAGCCATCTAATAATATTAGGGAATTGACTCGGATTCTCAAGGCCGTCCACGAAATCTACTTCTGGATATTCAATACTAACTTCCTTGGATTTCTTTATGCTTAGATACTCCCTGAAGACTTTGTGTAGGGCAACGTGGTCTCCAAATAAGGTGTCCGGTCCAAACGCCAAATGATCAAGCCCTATCAACTCCTCAATATACATAAAGTGGTCCATGACACTCTCTATAGAGTGAGTTAGATGTTTACGTGAGATGGTTGTATGGGGAGCGGCCTCTATCCCTATGACACCGCCATTATCGGCCAACGCATATAGTACCTCATCCGGCTTCATTCTTCGAGTCGGCCAGACGGATCTAGCACCAGCATGAGTAATAAACACAGGCTTACTAGTTATCTCCATCGTCTCTATACACGTCTTATCATTAGCATGGGCTAAATCAATTACTATCCCAAATTTATTCATTATATCTACTAGTTTACTTCCAAGAGGAGTCAGACCATAATCCTTATCATCAGCCAAACCAGAGCCATACTCGTTACCGACGCTATACACAATTCCCATACACCTAACACCGAAACCATATAATAGCCTAACTAATCCAAGCTCCTCACCCATGTGGGGAGCCCCCTCCAAGTGGATAAACATTGCTAGCTTGTTATCCTTATGTGCTTTCAAAATATCGTCGCCCTTTAGACCAATAAAAACCTCATCCATCTTGTTTACATAATAATTTATTAAACCTAGCTGATATACCACACTATCCCAACTCCATGGATCCCCCGACCTCGCTAAGAAAGTTCCATCCTCAAGACCCTCGAATACTGCATCAAGCCTAGATTTAGCCAATCCCTCTACCCCAATTACCCATTCACTACTCTTTGCAAACTCGATATAATAAGCTGGATCTTCAGGATATACGATTGTGTGGTCGTGAAGTGATACTTTAACCATATTCTCCATAATGGAATCAAATCTATTCTCTTCCGCCTCGCTTAACTCAATCCATTTAGAAGATACTCTATCCACTTGCCTTGCTAATCTAAATCTAGTATTCTTTAGCATTTCATAGTAGGATAGGCTAATATTCTTTATCATAAAATTATATTATAATGGTCCCTATTTCTTTAAGTGTTTCACGGAAAGGATATAATTTTATTGCAGATAGAGGTTGAATAGAATTGGTGAAGATTATTAGATATAGACATAATGGAAAAGAAGACTTAGGATTCTTAGTGGATGGATATATAGCTCCATTTAGGGAATTCGGACTACCTCAGTACATTGAGTATCCCTTAAACACCGAGGCTCTTGACCTAGATAATATAAGAAACCTACCTATAGATGAATATTTGAGGCTTGATATTGAGGAAGTGGATATAATGCAGCCGATTAAATTTCCTGGTAAGATAATTTGCTTAGGCCTCAATTATCGTAGCCATGTAGAGGAGGGTGGTAGAGAGGTTCCTAACGATATAGTGATATTTTTGAAGCCCAGAACAAGTATCATTGGTCCCTACGAAGAAGTTAAAGTTCCTAATATAGTGAAGAAACTTGATTATGAGGGTGAATTGGCGGTGGTTATTGGTAAGAAGGGGCGATTTATAGATGAAGAATCTGCATATGAACATGTCCTTGGATACATGATTCTTAATGACCTATCGGCAAGAGATTATCAATTTAGAGATGGGCAGTGGACTAGGGGTAAGGGCTTCGACGGCTTCGCACCGATTGGACCTTGGATAGTTACCAGAGATGAGATTGGAGAACCCAATGACTTGAGGATAAGGACATGGGTAAATGATGAACTAAGGCAGGATGGAAACACGGGAGACATGATATTTAAGGTCCCTGAGATAATCCATAAAATTAGTCTTGTCATGACACTTGAGCCCGGAGACATAATATCAACTGGGACTCCTGCAGGAGTCGGATACTTCCAAGGAGAAGATAAATTACTTCATGACGGTGATATAGTTAAAATAGAGATAAGCAAAATAGGTTTCATTGAGAATAAAATAAAATTTATATAAGTTTCATACTATTCCAATAGAAACTCGTTTTTTATCTTTAGGCCACCATTTATCAATCTTATGAAATGTTTTCTACAGAATTTTTCTGTCTTAAAGTCGACATCTAGTAGGGAATTACTGAATGACATTACACATCTATTATTTGTGCAGTGTCTAAGCCCAAATAGGTGTCCCAATTCATGTAAAACCTCTTTACGAATTCTTTGGATAAATCCTTCTACTGATACATTGATATTTAGTCGGTATAAATAGACTGTACAAACATCATTGTTGGGGGTAGCGACTCCAAATACGAAATTCAGCGGCGGGACATAGGCATCGACATTAAGTAGTCCAATAACTGTGTCTTCATCTCCAAAGGTTTTGTAAAGCCATCTATTTAGAAGGTCTGCCCTATATTGACCTCTATCCACATCAAAGAAGTCCTTTGGAAGCTTATCTATCGCACCAACCTTTATTTCAACATTGAATGCATTACATAGAAACTCTTGGATATGTTTTATTATTTGTGGATCTACTCTATAATAAATAATAGTGAATCGATACATATCTCAAGCCCATTTCAAAGTATTTTGGCTTATATAATTAATTTTTATCTGAATGGATAAAATAGTGTATAATTATAATTTAATGTCTCCTCTCTTCAATTCACCTACTATTATCTCGTTCATAATCTCACTAGTACCCTCATATATCCTTAAGACACGTGAATCTCTCAGTAGTCTCTCTATATTCATATCCTTAAAATATCCATACCCACCATGAATCTGCAAAGCCATATCTATAACTTTCCATGCAGATTCCGTTGCATATCTCTTAGCTATGGCTGAGTAAAAAGTCTTGAGCTCCTTATCTATTTTTTTATTGTCTAGAGACCACGCAGCTCTATATGTTAATAACTTCGAAGCCTCAATTAATTGGGCCATCAAAGCTAATTTATGAGATACAGCTTGATACTCAATAATAGTTTTATCAAATTGAATCCTCTCACTAGCATATTTAAAGGCATGGTCAAATGCATTTAGAGCCATTCCAATAGCGTTGGATGCAGCCCTTACCCTACCATAGTTAAAGAATTCTAGTGCTTGGTAGAAACCCCTACCGGCCATACCCAATATATCCTCATCACTCAACTCGACTTGATCAAAGATTATTTCACCGACTGGCGAGGCCCTTTGCCCTAACTTGCCTTTCATAGGATTAACCTTAACTCCCTGATGATCATTATCAACGATGAACATTATTTGATGTCTATGTGGTTTATCGCCATTATATTCCATCTGACATAATACCACACCAAAGTCGGCGATGGGTGCATTAGTTATAAAGGTCTTAACTCCATTAATTATCCACTTTTCGCCTACCCTGAACGCCTTCGTGGAAAGCCTAGTTATATCACTACCATGATCGGGTTCGGTGAAGGCAGCGTACATTACGGCGTCACCATTTAAAGTCTTCCTAAGATATTTAGACTTCTGCTTCTCGGTGCCGAATAGATATATTAATTTGGAACCGAATGCACCGCTTAGTATGGCTTGCCCCAAAGTTGAATCAACCCTATTAAATTCCTCATGCACTATCGCCTCGGCCAACATATTAAACCCTCCACCACCATATTCGACTGGTATTGAGGGCCTCACTAGCCTGAGATTGGCAGCCTTCTTAAAAAGATCAAATGGAAATTCCTCTTTTTCATCGATTTTTCTGGCTAAGCCCTCTTCAAAATAAGTCTCAGCAAAGTCCCTCGCTACTTTTCTAACCAATTCGACCATGGGATCGAGGGAAAAGTCCATAGGAACACCAAAAAAGAATAATTTTTCCGCTTATTAAAAATCCTACAGGAAAATGAATGGATTATATAATTCGGCTTAAATACATGGTAATTATGAAGCTATGATTGGTAATAATATATTTAAAGTCATTCGAGGGTATTTAGCCTCTATTTTCGAGTCAATTATTCTTAGTTGCATTAGTTTTATTATGTATTCCTTAGTATCTAATTTGCTCTAGGAAGCAAAATTCCTAGATAATAACTAACTGTTAATATTAAAATTTATTTTAGCTATCCTTTTTTCATATCTAGCATATTGGTTTATATTTCACCTGACTGTTGTGGGGGCCTAAAATGGAGCTAATAAATAAGATTAAGGCTCTTTTGATACTTAGTAGGATCCCATTCTTAATACCTGGATTAGCTCCATTCACAGCGGGTCTAATATATGGATTATATGTCGGTGGATCCATTAATTTAGGATTAATAATATTATCATATATTGGTTTATCCATCATTCTGTTAGCTACATATTATTCAAATGAGTATTTCGATTATGAGGGGGATAGAATAAATATTTGGAGAAATAAATTTAGCGGGGGAAGTAGAGCCCTATCCGACGGAATGCTCCCTAGGAGATTCGGTCTATATGCATTGGCCGCATCCATAATAATATTCTCCCTATTGCTTGGGATCTACTTAAGATATTATTATATGACTAGGCCTTACTTACTTTACTTAGCTTTAATAGGCATATTCATCGGAGTATTCTATAGTGCACCTCCTTTTAGATGGAGTTCTAGAG
Source organism: Candidatus Geothermarchaeota archaeon (assembly GCA_015523725.1). Lineage (GTDB taxonomy): Archaea > Thermoproteota > Nitrososphaeria > Geothermarchaeales > JDFR-13 > WAMZ01. The sequence goes on along the minus strand of WAJV01000022.1, from coordinate 9,180 downwards.
GCGTGGGTGAAATATTAATTGGTATATCATATGGGTTGTTGGCCGTAATCAGTGGCTTTTATATAATTACTGGTTATATTGATGTTGGAGCCCTCTCACTTTCATTACCAGCGACTTTCTCAGTATTTTCATTAATAATAGTAAATGAGATACCGGATTATCCGGCTGACATAAGAGTCTCCAAACTTAATTTAGTAGCACGTTTCGGGAGGGAGACTGGTGTAAGGTTATTTATTTTAGGAAATACGGCTACATTGGTTAGTGGTGCCGTGGCTGGATACCTTATATCTGGGTTGCCTGGATTGCTATTATCTATAATTATTTTGGGACCATTGTCCCTTAAGCCAATTGAAATATGTATTAAGAATTATAGAGATAGTCTAAAAATGGAGAAGGCGAGTGCGTTAACTATTTTATTAAATGCATTATCGACATACCCTGAGTTATTAATGATTTTTATCTAACCGGTGTCTATATTGGTAAGAGTATTACCATATTATATACCACCATCACTGCTTCTCCGACAGTTTTCGGTACTGACTCTATTGAATGATGCTACTGGATGGTGGCCTGGTGAAAGATGGATAAAAGGTATTAATAGACTTTTAAGAATCGCGGGTGGAGCGAAGAAGTTCGGCTGCTTTGGTTATGAGCCTCATCCAGTATATGAAGTAACTGCTAGATGTAACTTGTATTGTATGCATTGTCATGCTAGGGGGGGTGAGCCATACCCTGGCGAACTCGGGACAGAGGAGGCTAAAAGAGTTATAGATAATCTTACAACGGTTAGAGACTTTAGAATGCTTGTATTCACTGGTGGGGAGCCATTAATGCGCAAGGATATAATGGACCTGACTAATTATGCACATGACCTTGGTTTCAACATAGTGTATGCATCCAACGCCACATTAATTACTCCATCTATAGCCCATAAGATGGCTAAAAATGGTGTTGTCGGCGTAGCAGTCAGTCTAGACAGTGTTTATCCATATAAGCATGATGAATTTAGGGGGGTTAAGGGCGCCTGGAAGAGAGCGATGAATGGGATGAAGAATATAATTAATGCAGGGATGTATCTACAAATAAACATAACCGTCTCAAAGATTAACCTAGATGAATTCGAGATGATAATTAGGTTAGCAGATAGGATAGGTGCGCATGTAATATTACTATATAATTTTATTGAGAGTGGAAGAGGCCTGAATAAAGGTGGAATAGCATTAAATAGCATGGAGTATATGAGAGTAATAGAGAGAGTCTCAGAGATCCAGGATGAAGTTGAATGTGTTATTGCACCCGTTGCTGCCCCTTGGTATTATGCATATTTAGCGAGTAAAAGCCGTATCCCTATAAAACTAATTGAGAATATAGTATCTGGATGTATAGCGGCGAGAGGGATGTTCTACATAAAACCCGATGGGGAGGTATGGCCATGCCCCTTCATACCGATATCAGGTGGAAATGTGGCTAAGGAGCCTGCAATCAAGATATGGACAGGCAGATTATTTAAATTAATTAGAGATAGAGAGAACCTCGGTGAGCCATGTAAATCATGCCTATATCGTGGGGTATGTGGAGGATGTAGGGCGAGAACTTTTGTATATACAGGGGAAATTATGAATGGAGACCCGGTATGTCCATTGAAAAATGATAGAGTCATGATTAAGAAAACAGTCAAAAATAAATATATGCTTGGATGACGGAGTGGGCATCATAATTTCATTAATATTAATGAATCTATCTGAATAGGATAACTTTACAAAATATTTTTCATAAAGGATTAATAATGTACATGTTAATAGCTAGTATTATTGGTACACCTAATGTCTGTCACAATATCTATCAAAGTTAAAAAAAGAGTTTCTCGAGTTAGAGGAAAAAGGTCAAGTATGGTATGGCAGGCAGTTGAAGCCATGCGTTCAATATAATGATATAAAAAGGCTTTGAAATTAGCGATATATAGTATAAAAAGCGTGGATACACAATTACTTAATGTAAATTTTAATTATGTAGCATCTATTGCGTTAAAAATAGCTCCAATAAATTTTGTAATAATTAAGAATAGGTATACACCATTCCATAATCTAGGTGCCTATATATATGATGTGGATTCTAACAAGTGGGACCATATCCTAATTTTTATGTACATAGCCAATTAAATCCTCGAGTTTTTTAACCCCCTCGTTCTCCATATATTTTCTTATTCCCCGGACTATATCTTTAGCTATATTAAGACCTTTCTTGGATATGGATGTCCCTATACCTATAGCCGTGGCGCCAGCTAGAATAAATTCCAGTGCATCCTTGCAATCCTCAACTCCTCCTGTTCCAATTATCGTAGCTCTATATTCAGAATATAAATCGTAGGTTATTCTAATGGCTATTGGATGTATAGCAGGACCACTTAATCCACCATATATGTTTGATAAAATGGGTTTCTTTGCATATATGTCTATTGCCATAGCCCTGATCGTGTTTATCGCCGTCACTCCATCTGCACCTTTATCTAGAGCTCTTCCAACAACTTCCATGTAATTGTCAGTCAAACCTATCTTGATGAATAATGGAATCGTTATTGAACCCTTTATATCCCCGACAAGCCTAGCTACATAATTTGGATCCTGCCCGATCTCCATACCCATCTTTTCAACATGTGGACAGCTAAGGTTTAATTCTACGGCATCTGCACCCGATTCATCCGCATAAATAGCCATTCTGTGGAACTCATCGATGTTGGACCCAGCTAGGCTGACAATTATCGGAACTCCATTAATTCTCGCTTCACTAATTATTTTCCTCATCATTTTATATCCCGGGTTGGCAAGGCCTACTGCATTCAATAATCCGGCCTTTACCTCTGCCACTATGGGAGTCTTATATCCTTCTCTAGGATTATAGGTGAAGCTCTTTGTTGTCACTGCTCCGAACCCGGATTCAGAGGCTCTTCTCAGGAGTTGTGCTTTATCACCTAATATGCCTGAAGCGAGTATAGTGGGGTTCCTGAGCCTCAACCCAGATAAATAGACTCCTAAATCTACAGTCAATCTAATCACTCCCTCTATACCGCCATTTATTTAGGGTATTGATATCGAGGACTGGACCATCAAAACAAATCAATAAACCTGTATTTCCTAAAGTACATGAACCGCATACCCCTATCCCACATTTAACTATACTCTCATATGATAATTGGCAATTAATTCCCCTTGACCTACATAAATCTAGTACCTTATCAAGCATAGGTGTCGGCCCGCAAGCTAAAACCGAATCAAAATTATCTAATATACTTACAATATAATCAGTTACCAAACCCCTTATACCTGATGACCCATCCTCAGTCACTAATGTAGCCTCTAACCCAAGGGATTCAGCTTCCTTTATAAATAGTTGCTCCGATATGCTTTTTACACCTTCTACATATTTGGGCCTTAACCCCATCTCTACTAATTTATGCGCTAAAAATATCAGGGGAGCCGCTCCATACCCTCCTCCAACCAATAAATACTTATCCCTATCATCTATCTTGAAGTAGGTTCCATATGGGCCTCTAACATAAACTCTATCACCCATATTCATATTGATGAGTTTTTTCGAAGTGTCTCCGACTCCCTTCACTGTTAGCCTTATTAATTCACCATCGGAGTAGGAGGGGCTTATTGGGATCTCTTCATATCCAGGTATCCATACCATCAGAAATTGACCTGGTTTGATATCTAACCAATGATTTAACTCGATATATAAAGACTTAAGATTTCTATTGTGTACATATATCCTCTTTAATATACCAACCGTATATGAAGATTCTCCTCCAATAGCTTCATCCCTATACCCAATACTCATAATCTAACCTCCTTAAACAATTTTTAATTAATATTGAATATTCTCCTTAAATTCTCACCATAACCAGGTTTAGCCAATATTTCACCCTCACTATAAACATACTCTCCCCTAACGATAGTTGCAATAACCTTCCCATATAACTTCATGCCCTCATATGGCGAGTGCGAAGCCTTGGACATAAAATTTTTTGGATTAACTGTATACTCCTCATCAATATTACATATAGTTAGATTTGCATATTTGCCCTCAGATATCTCCCCAACATACTTATCTATTCCAAGTATCTCGGCGGGCCCACTTGAATAGAGTCTAACTATATCGGATAATGATAAATAACCTCTCTTAAATAACGTAATTAATATTGATAGGGCTGTCTCGAGGCCCGGGAATCCCGGAGCTCCCTCACCCACATTCTTCTCATCTAATGTATGTGGAGCATGGTCGGTCGACACCGCGTCTATGCAGGAATTAGCGAGATTTTTCAATAAGTATTCCTGAATATATTTTGACCTTAGTGGTGGATTAACCCTATAATATAATTTACTGTATTCGTCTCTATTGAGTAGTAGGTAATGTGGACATGTGTCTATAGAGGTGTTCGGCTTGTACTTTTTAGCTAACATTACAGAATTCATTGAGGTAACATGAGTAAAATGGAGCCTGTATCCATATCTCTCTGAGTATTCGTTAAACATGGATATAGCCCTCAATTCTGTGCCTAAGTCTCTAACGCCCATCTCAATATCATGTGGATCCTCAGGATGCACAACAGTCAATAATTTCTTTGTTTGATTATATCTCAATACATCGAATAAAAATGGATTATTATAATCTCCTGGATATATCTTTATGCCCCACGCCCATTTCTCATATCCTTTTACATCATCCGGATTATTAGGAAATCCATAGAAAATTCCATAATCGACTACTGATTTCCTAGAAGCCTCCTCATCCCTCTTCATTAATATATTTAAATCATTATTTCTTGGAATTGTGTTCGGCATATCCATAACAATAGCTACTCCACCAGCTGCAGCTGCAGAAGTACCTGTTCTAAAATCTTCTTTATATGATTGTTCAAAATCCCTCATATGGACATGGATATCTATCATAGCAGGCAATATTAACATACCCTTCACATTAAAACTATGTATTTTTCCCCTAGGCTTCTCCTTTGATATTTTCTTAATTATTCCATTTGAGATCTCGATATATACCTCCTCAATCGCCCCACCCAATAATGTTTTTCCATGGATAATCATTAGTTATCTCCCAATTCCAAACTGTCTCAAAATATCTTCCCTATATGTATGTCTCTCACAATATAGGCAACGTAATATTAGAGGCTTCTTCGAGACAAGTCTAAATTTAGGAATCGCTGTCTCACGCTCCAGATTGGATACACAGTTTGGATTCGAGCACTTTATAATTCCCTCAAAATAGTCTGGGATCTTAACGCGCTCTTTCTTAACCACTACGTAATTCCTAACGATATTTATTGTTGCAGTGGGGGCAATCAACGAAATCATATTTACTTCCCTGGACGTTAATTCTAATCCCTCGACCTTTACAATATCCTTTAGCTTCATCTTTGAGCTAGATGTATACATTATTATTGCCATTCGATTCTCCTTTCCCCTAGGTAGACCTAGTATCTTTATAACATTCAATGCATTCCCAGCAGGAATGTGGTCTATAACAGTGCCGTCCTTAATCTTCCTAACCAATAATTCTTTATCAACCTCCATCAATTTTATCACCCCTTAATAATTAGTTTCAATATAGCCATTCTGATTGGGACGCCGCACTTGGCCTGTTTAAAATAATAGGCATATCTACTTGAATCAACATCGGTTGAGATTTCGTCCACTCTTGGGAGGGGGTGCATAACCATAAGTGTTTCTCTAGCGCTCCTCAATAAATCCATGTTCACAACATAACTTCCTTTTACCCTCTCGTATTCAGCCGGATCTGGAAATCTCTCCTTCTGAATACGGGTTACATACAAAATATCAAGATCCTTAATAACACCCTCTAAATCGGTAGTCTCTATATAATCAAGTCCAAATTTATCTAGGTCGGACTTAACTTCCTCCTTTAACCTTAATTCCGTGGGAGATATGAGAAAAAGTTTATTTGGTTTAAATAAGGAAACTCCATATATAAAGCTAGTCGATGCTCTACCATATTTCAAGTCACCCAATACACCTATATTAAGCCCCTCCAACCTCCTTCTATATTTCCATATAGTATAAAGGTCAATAATTGCTTGGGTTGGGTGGTGATGTGTCCCGTCTCCTGCATTTATTACAGGTGCCTCAGCGATATCGGCAGCATACTTTGCAGCACCCTCTATCTTATGCCTAATGACTATTGCATCGGCATATCCATCGAACATCCTTATTGTATCCCCAAGCGTCTCACCTTTCGCGATGGAGGTCTTTGAAGTATCGGAAAAAACTAGTGAGTATCCACCTAACCTAGCCATAGCCGTCTGGAAACTATACATCGTCCTCGTACTAGGTTCAAAAAAGAGTAAGGCCAATACATGTCCCCTCAACTCATCCCTATAGACATTTGGCGCGTCCTCTATCTCACTAGCTAGCTTAAAAATATTTAGTAATTCTTTTCTCGATAAATCCAGTATAGATATTATATCTCTACCCTTCACACATAATCACCTCTCTCAACATAATTAACTATAATCTCGTACTCTTTAGGAGAGAGTTTACCCGAATCCATTAATATCTTCATGACCTCCAATACATTGGTTATAGATATTAGCTTAACATTTATATTAGATAACCTCTCAGCACCACCTTGGAGCCTATCGATGAATGCTAAGGCATATTCCACCGACCCACCGGCATTCCTAACTGCTTTAACTGCCTTCTCGATGCTGCCTCCAGTCGTAACAACATCCTCTATAACTATAGTATGTGCATCCTTCTCCAAGTAACCCTCTATTAACTTTCCTCCACCGAAATCTTTACGTCTCTTCCTTACATATACCATGGGCAATCTCATAATATATGATAATACTGCAGTAATAGGAATGCTCCCGGTCTCAATACCAACTAGATATTCAATGTCATCTAATTCAATGATCTTCTTCCTATATTCATCTAAAACAAGTCTAAATAAGTCCGGGTAAGAGATTATCCTTCTCAAATCGATGTAATACGGACTCATCCTACCTGAAGTAAGTTTAAATCTACCGAACTGGAAGCAACCAACCTCAAACATCCTTACAATTATATCATTAATCATTTTTAACTCCCCAATTTAAAAGCATAGACAATTTTTTAGCTGCTGCTCCAGGGTTCTCAGCATTGTAAATTAATCTACCTATTATCTCGAAGTCAGCACCGGCTTTAATAGCAGATCCGGGCTTAGCTCCCTGGGCTCCGACGCCAGGCGATAGTATTAGGCCTTTGAACCCCAGTTCCCTGGCCAATTGAATATACTCAGTATTTGTAGCGGGTAAAACTATTGACTCTATCCCACAATCCATGGTTAGTTTCAGCATATCCTCGAAATTCCTATTTATAAATTCCTCAGCACCAGGATGTGACATAGCGACGACCGAGATTAAATCAATACCTATATCCCTAGCCTCATCAACGGTCTCCTTTAACCCCCCTTCCCCACCTATAAAGGAATGTATTATAGCTGCGTCGAACCCAATCTCGAACAATCTCCTTACATTCAATTTATTTACATAAGCTATATCCGCAAGTTTTAGGTCAGCAATGAAATAAGTGTCCCAATCATATTCATTTAAGAGCCTATATAGGGTTTCTGAACCAGCGCTAAGGAGGGTTGGGAGACCTATCTTTATACCTGCAACATATTTATTCACTGAGTTAAACAATTTTAATAGATCCATCATAATATCCATGCCACTAGACCGGGAGAATTCTCTCGATATATCAACTGCAAAAATTATACGTGTATTCTTCCTCGACCCTACTTGAGTCAGTTTGTTAGTAGTTTTTTCCAATGATGCCCTAACCTACAAATACACTCCAATCATATATATAATTTCATAACATTTAGTTGAAAATAGGAGTTGCAATTATTAACCAGTGAGATGGATTGGGATATTTAAAATGAATATTTTTATCGAAGCTCTGGAGAATAAATCAAGGATAAAGGACCAAATATCAATGTTACTCTCAAATGAGGTTATTAAATTAGCTGAATCTGATTGGCATGCTAAAAGGAGGCCGCGTCATTGCGGGTTAACAATCCATACTGGTATGGGATGCCCATACCAATGCAGCTACTGCTACATTTATAGCATGGGGTTTCCAAAGAAAATATCTTTATATCCACTGCCCACACTTGGGATAATTTATGCGATACTAAGTAATCCTTATTTTATTCCGGGGAGAAACGGCACATTCTTAGCCATAGGATCTATAACCGAGCCTTTCCATCCCCGAATAATAGAATATACAATAAGCGTAATTAGAGATATATCTAACTATTTAGGGAATCCAACTCAGGTCTCTACAAAGGCTTATCTAAATAAGGAACATATCGATGATATAAAGAATGCCAACCCAAAAATTAGTATTTTATATACAATAACCACAATTAACCATAGCCATATTCTCGAACCATATGCACCGAGTCCACAAAAGAGATTTGAATCCATTAAGATACTAACCGGTAAGAATATCCATACGTCCCTATTCATCCGACCGATTATCCCAGGGTTAACCGACCTAGAAAACCAGAATATTTTAATGCAGGGAATAGCATCAAATGTTAAGAGGGTGGTATATGGAAGTCTTAGGGTTAATGAAGATATTTTGGCTAGGCTAAGCAAGACCCTTAATCATAGAATTATTTCAGGTATTCTAAATAGACTTGGGGGACAGGGTATAGGGAAAAAGCAGATATATATTTATTCTACTGATATTAAAAAAAGGTTGGTTAAGGAGGCTATGGAATTGGGATATAAGATATATCCAAGTGCATGCTCGGCTAATGTGGATTCAACAGGGGTATCATGTTATATGTGTAGGATGGGGCCATGTGGAGACATTAGTAAACTTCCAACAATAAATGAAAGCGATTTATTGGAGCTAATGGAGTATCTAGGCATAAAATTAGGGAAAGTTAGTGTCGAGATAGGGGATAGGATGATAGGGATAATTTTAAGGAAAATTGACTATAAAAAATATGGATATGAATTGAGGAATATTATTAAAACTATATCAAAAAGAGATGTAGTTATTCGTAGTGATATTAATAAAAACTCTGAATCTATTTGGTAACTAATCTGTCAAATAGACCCAAGCCATCATGGATTACCTTACCATACATAAT
>WAJV01000021.1 GCA_015523725.1 Candidatus Geothermarchaeota archaeon | reverse complement strand
GAGTCGGGAAGACTACTTTGATTAAGGTTGCTTCGGGTCTACTTAAGCCTAGTGAGGGCAACGTCTATATATTAGGAAAGAAGGTTGGCTCTGGATTGGATGTTAAATCATCATTGAATGTTTTGATGCATGAAAATATTATGTATGAGGAGTTGAGTGTTAGGGAGAATTTGGAATTTTATTCTAAGATGTATGGTTTGGAGAGTTATCTACAATCAGATTTTTTGAGGGAGGTTATTGATGGGTTGGGTTTAAATAGATATTTGGAGTATAGATTGGGTGACTTATCCTTTGGGTGGAAGAAGAGAGTTAATGTTGCTAGGGTTTTTATTAATAATCCGGCTCTTTTGTTATTAGACGAACCTACAATTGGTTTGGATATGGATGCTACTAGGATGTTAGTAGAGTTGTTGGTTAAGTATTCTGAGGATAATTGTGTTATATTCACTGTTTCAGATGTAGATGATTTGAGGCAATTCCATCATTATTCTGGGAAGGATATAAAGTTGTTTAGACTAATCGGTGGAGGTTTAGAGAGTTGGTCAATCGATTAATTGTATTATTAGTTAAAGATATCTTGGTAAGTGTTAGGAGGGGACATGAGATACTTGCCTCAATTGGTTTCGTAGCCGCCGCGTCTTTAGCCGCCTCACTATTTTCTTATAGGAGTATTATCCCTCATTTTGTTATCCCATCTCTATGGTTATTCATCATTTTCATTAGTATATTTATTAGTATGGTTACCTTTGTTTCGGAGTATGAGAGGTATACATTGATTGGTTTACGTTTGCTTCCCCTCTCACCATCTTTACTCTATTTGGAGAAGACCGTGTATACGTTTATATTAACTTTTGGTGAAGGATTGTTGTCATTAATACTTTTATCGATTTTTTCGGCGTCGAGTATCTTATTAAGATTAAGTGTATTAATAACCATGGTATTATTTACCCTTTATATATCAAGTGTATCTTCATTTACTTCTCTTCTAGTAATGTATTCTGAGGGTAGGAGTTTCTTAATTCCTATATTGATATTTATTTTGAGTGCCCCTTTGTTAGGGCCGATTGTATCTATTAGTATGCCAATGTTGCCAGCATCATGGTTTGATTATGTAATGCTAGCTGTTGGGTCAGCATCTTTTTTGATTATGGCTATGGTTTTATCTGAATTTATTCTTGAGGTTTGATAGTATGTTATCAGCCGAACTTATGGATGATGGTCGTAAATTAGCTATACGTTTTTTGAATGACTATGGTAGAGAGATTATTTTACCCTCTCCCTCTCCATTTATCTTCTTAGACTTGGATGGAAAACCTCTTTACTCAGTAATTTCTGCGCAGATTCTTACCAGAGTGAAAGCTGGTGATCGTCGTGATTGGGTTATAGATTTATTTGAGATCGGTGTATATAAACATATTTCGAAGGGATTCGTCATAAAATTCTCTATTCTAGAGCCTAGGGACGAGATATATTTAATAATACGTAGATAAATGACGAATTTATTAAATTATTAAAAAGATATTGTGAATTATTTAATAAGATTTATTAATTCAAAGTAATAATATTTATGGTTAGTTAGGTTATTCTAAACTCTCTTCAATCTCCTATATTGAAGGATCATTATTTGGTATCTTTAGACTGGTGTACGGGGGTGTTTCTATGAGACAGGGTGTTATTCTGGCCGGCGGTATTGGTAGAAGACTGTCTCGAATTACAGATGGGAAGCCAAAGTATTTGATTAATGTTCATGGAAGGCCACTTATATGGTACCCTCTAACTGCCCTAAATCGCTTGGGTTTAGAGGAAATTATTATCCCCGTCTATAAGAATTTTCATAGTATGTTGGAAGAGGTGCTTAAAAATCTTTTCCCCCAAGGATTAATATTTAGGCTAGTTGATATCGATGATTATAGGTTTGGCAATGGTTATAGTTTGTTATCCGCAGTGCCTTATTTAGCTGTTGATGAGTTTATATTAACGATGGCCGACCATATTTTCGATCCTGAGATAATTGATATTTTAATTCGCTATGAGGGTGATTGTGTTGTAGCAGCTGATTCCCTTCCATTTCATATCAGGATTAGTGAAGCGACTAAGTTATTCTCAGATGGTGATAATAAGGTATTGGATATCGGGAAATCAATAAAATATTTTAATTATATTGATATGGGAGTTTTCAAATTTAAGTTGGAACCTTTGAAGAGGCTTTATGAACAGGAGATAGATAGAACCTTAACTGTATCAAATATTATTCGTTGGATGATAGATAATGGCTATGATGTTAGGCTTGTTGATCTAAGTGGACATTACTGGGTTGATATTGATACCATTGATGAATATTGGGATGTTGAGCGTGGCATACTAAAGATATTGCCTTGGAGAATATTGAATGTTTTAAGCTATTCCGTAAGTGGTTTGGATGAATAGTTTTGGTAAGAGTGAGGATGGATTAATCTCAAGATATATTAATAGGAGAGTATCTGGTAGGATTAGTAGGTGGATACTTAGTCGTTGGAATGACCCTAATCCATTTATAGCTACTTATATAACATTTATTGTTGGATTAATGTCATTTCTATTTTATTTGTTTGGATTTGAGTTATTAGGTGGTATATTTATCCAATTTTCCTCGATTTTAGATGGTGTCGATGGGGAGTTGGCTCGAGCTACTGGGAAGACGAGTTTATTGGGGGGTTTTTTAGATACACTTTTTGACAGGTTTATAGATTTTTCTGTTCTTATTGCTATATTCTACACATCATTTACCAAATTATATGTTTCCACATCTATTTTTCTAGTCTTATATTTAGTTGCAATGTTTAGTTGGTTTTTAGTAAGTTATTTACATTCGGTGGTTAGAGGTTTGAGTATTAAAGATTTGTTTGTTAAGAGGGTTAAGCGATTTGCTTCTCGGGATGTTAGAATATTTATTCTATTTCTATCGAGTATTTTTTACTTATCTTTTTATGGAGTTATATTATCTGGGTTATTATCTTTGGCATACATTCTCTATGGATCCATCATTGTTTACTTACTGCTTTTGAAGCGTTAACTATAATGGCGTATTCAGTTTACTGATTCTCAATCTGGTTACTATGAATATTGACAGTATGATTATGATCGTCTCAATATATGGTGTCGTTTCCCATAAGAAGTATTGGGGTATATTTATCTCAATTAACCCATATTTATTAAATATGTTTAGTACTTGTGGAATTGCTGCTATGCTACTTAGTATTAAATAGAGTGTAATAACACCTAATATTTTTAGGCTAATTCCTATTCCACTAAATGTATATTGTGTCCATGCAGATGGTTTAGGAGGTATGTTTCCTATATATATTAATGATATTAATATGCTTGATGTATATGTACTTAATACATAAATTATACATATTAACGGTATATATAGAATGTTAATTTCATACATTATGTAAGTGTATACCCCTATTATTCCCGAACCCAATAGCGATAGCAATAATATCGTCAATAACTTACCATATATTAATCTTTTCTTGGTTATTGGTAGTTTATATAATAATTTTGCCCCCTCTCCCTCCATAATATAAAGATTTGTTACGGCGCTCCCGGTGAATGAGCCCATTGATAATATGAAATAGGGAATCAATTCTCTTTCTAACATTATAGGTGTCGTGAATCCCATTAATAATGGGATTATCAGGGGGAAGAGGAGTAGGTAAAGTGTTGATGCTAGGAATTTTGGTTTCCTAATTAATATTTTCAAGTCTTTATAGAGCCATAAAGGTATTCTCGGTAGTCTTATGTTGGGGATTGGTTGTAAGGATTTTTGTACTTTGTAGGGAGGTGGTGTTTTCATCAATGTATTCCAGTACCTGTCTAGGGATATGTCTAGTAGGAGCCCCATTAATACTATGCTTGATATGGATATGATTGATGTTATGCCCGGTTCATATATTTGATATAACATGGTAAATGGAGGGATAACCTTTAATAATTTTTCATTTAATTGTATAGCGTTATTGCCGATTATGTAGGTCGGTATATATCTAGTTATTACAGATATTATGAACCCTAATCCCATTAGAATTAGCCATGCAATTGTGGCTATTGTCCTGAATAATGGATTTCTTGTTGTTTTGTGGGATATGGAGCCGGCGAGGAATCCGAGTGCTAGTGTTAATAGTATGGAGAATATGGATATCTCTATTCCACTTGTTAGGTATAGTAAATTTTTGGTCTGTATCGTGTATAGTATGCTACCAGGAATATATAGGAAGGGTTGGGCATATACGCCCCAATAAACATTCAGTAGGATTAAAGCTACCTTTATATTACTTGGTTTTATTGGGAGTATAAGTAGATTTTCTAGTATTTTCTCAGTTGATATTATATGCAAGTTATATGCCATTAGGAATAGGGTTGAGAATATAGCTATGCTGATCTCTACGACTAAAGTCAAGATGAGTGGCTGAGGTGATGAAATCGATTTATCTAATAGTATATTTATATAAGCTGAACCTAGGGAGAATATTGTGAAGAAGATGGTAGCTATAATATTGGTGTAAACTGGGTTCTTTAGGATTCTTCCGCTCTTCCTATCATATGTGAATCTATATGTGGCTTCTTTAGCCAATAGTCTGGCGATTCTAATGTATCTTCTCATTTCATACACGCCATAATATTTCAATTAATTCGTTTAATTCCTTTGAGAGGCCGGTTAATTCTAGGAATATTGACTCTAAATCACTCTTTTTAGCGATGGTTGTCAGTTCTTCTTTGGTGCCTTGGGCTACTATTTTTCCTTTATTAATTATTATTATATGGTCTGCTACTGCTTCCGCTATTTCTAGTATATGTGTAGAGAATATTACTATTTTGTTTTTAGAGGCATGTTTCTTCATGATCTCCTTCAGTATTTTAGCCGCTTCTGGATCTAGTCCTGTGAATGGTTCATCTAGTATTAGTATATCTGGATCATGTAGTAGTGCAGATATAATTGAGATTTTCCGTCTATTTCCGTGGCTTAATTCTCCGCATAGCTTGTTTATTTCCTCATTTATGTTGAATAGTTTTATGTAGAGTTGTAATCTAGTTTTAAAGTCATTTTCTTTTATTTCATATATGTCTGCAAGGAATTTGTATGTTTCTAGTGGAGTAAGGCTCTCAAATAGTGATATTTCTTCTGGGGAGTAGCCAGTGATTTTTCTGACTTCGATAGGTTGCTTTATTGGGTTTAGTCCATTAACATATACTTCTCCATTGTCAGGTTTCAACAATCCCATCGTGATTTTGAATAAGGTGGTCTTTCCCGATCCATTAGGCCCTAATAATGCAGTTATTTTACCTTCATTTATCTCTAGGTTTATGTGGTCTAATGCTGTTATATCTCCGTATCTTTTCACTATATCCGTGTATATTATCATATATTTTTTTCACCGAATCATCGTTTTTGAATATAAAAATTTATTTCTAGTTTAGATAAATTAGTATCTCCTAAAGTATTTTAGGGTTTTGGTTATGTGGCTTGCTGTGGATATAGATGGTGTTTTGGGAGACCACGTTCTTCATCTAATTGAGTATCTCAAGGATAAGGGTGTTTTGGATAGTGGATTTACTAAAGATAATATCGATAGATGGGATTCTTTAATAGGGGGGAAGGGATTTAAGGAGGTTTTTGAGGCGCATTTATTTGATAGGGAATTTGTACTGGGTATTCCTGTGATTGAGGGCGCTGTCGAGGCAATTAGGAGATTGAGGGGAGTTTATAAGGTCTTAATTGTTACGGCTAGACCTCGGTATGCTTATGGGTCTACGATGGAGTGGTTGAAGAGGAATGGATTTGAGTTTGATAGATTTGAGATAGATGTAGGTGATGAGAGGGTTAATTTAGGTGTGGATATTCTTATTGATGATAATCCTTATACAATATTGGATTTCGTTCGGAGTGGTGGGTTGGGCATAATCTTTACTCAACCGTGGAATAAATCACTAGAATACAACCCTAATGATATGGTCGGTAGATTGGTTAGGTTTGATAAGTGGGGTGATATTGTGGATTACCTATTAAACTTGAGAGGTTTTTAAATTAATTTTATGATTTTCAATTATATTGAGTAATCAATTTTTATTGTATCCTTGGTGATTTAGGTGATTCGGCTTGGGTGATGATTACCTAGATAGATTAATGTTGTATGATAGGGTATATAATTTTTCACCTCATCCACATATGGATTCGATTGTAGTATCTATCGATACATCGGGTCAAATTAATCTATGGCTTATCGATAAGGATGGTTGGCATAGGTTAACGCCGTTCATATTTAGGAGGGCTTTCCCTGTTAATTGGTCTCCTGATGGTGGCAAGCTTTTGTTTACAGTGGACACTAAAGGTGATGAGAGGTATAAATTATACCTTTATGATTTTAATGCTGGGTGGTATAAATTAGTGTCTTTAGGGTCTGACGCGATTTATTATACTTCGGAATATTGCTGGGGGCCTTATGGGGATAGTTTTATTTTTATGAGTAATGATGTCGAAGATAATAGGTTTGATTTGTACCTATATGATTTGAAGAATAATAATTTTAGTGTTTTACTTGAGGGTTTAGGTGGTTATCAAGTTCCTTATTGGTTTTATGAGGATGGTATATTGATCAAAGACATTAGGAGTCTTGAGGATTCTAGTTTATATTTATACACGATATCTAGTGGGGACATTAGGGAACTGACTCCACATGAGGGGGATGTATTATTCGATCCTGTAGCTCCATATGGAGATGGCTTCTTCCTTTTGACTGATTATAAGAGTAACTTTACTTACTTAGCATATTATGATGTAGTGAGGAGGGTTATGAAGACTGTATGGACAGGTAAGTTTGATGTAGAGCAAGCTGCTTTAGGTAAAGGTAATTTAATTTTTTCTGTGAATAGGGAGGGGTATTCGACGTTGTATTTAATGGATTTAGAGAGTAGGAGGGTTAAGAGAGTTTATATCCCGGAGGGCGTAGTTTCTAGATTAGCTTCTAAAAGGGGAGCTGATGTATTTTATTTATCAGTATCTACTCCTACGAGGCCTTTTGAGATTTATTATCTTGAGGTGGATGGTGAGTTTAGGAGGGTTCTTGATGTTTTTCATGGAGGTGTTCCATCTACTAATTTAGTTAAGCCATCCATTGATTATTACGAGTCTTTCGATGGTTTAAAAATCCAAGTTGTTTTATATAGGCCGATGGGTGGCGATAAGCACCCGGTGGTTATTTATTTACACGATGGTCCGAAGGGACAGAGTAGAGTTGAGTATTCTCCTCTCATACAATATTTATTGTATAATGGTATTGGTGTTGCGAAACCCAATTTTAGAGGCTCCTCTGGATTTGGTAAGAGTTTTAGGTCATTAGTAATTGGTGATTTAGGAGGCGGTGAATTAAAGGATGTTGAATATTTGATGAAGTATTTGGAGAATCTTTCTTGGGTCGATATTGATAAATTAGGAGTGTTTGGTATAGGTCTTGGAGGCTTTCTAACACTAGCTTGTATAACTAGGCTTCCCTCATATTGGAGGGTAGCTGTTGATTGGTTTGGATTTAGTGATTTGGTTAGTTTTGTTGAGTCTGCCCCCACGTACTGTAGAAGTTATTGGGAGAAGTTGGTTGGGGATGTTGATGATCCAGCTATTAGAAAATTTTTGGAGGAGAGGTCTCCTATAAACTATATATCTAATGTTAGGTCTCCTTTACTCCTGATTCATGGAGGTAGTGATATTGAATTTGTTAGGGAGAAATCGGAATTGTTTATCGATAAATTAAGGGAAGCTGGTGTCGAGGTAGAGTATATTGTCTACGAGGATGAGGGACATAGTTTTGCAAGGAAGATTAATTATTGGGATGCTATTAGGAGGACAGTAAATTTCCTTATTAAACATCTAACTTGATTTGAGGTGATTTCTTGAATAATTTTGATTTAATAATTGTAGGTGGGGGCGTAGCTGGTAGTTTCTCTGCTTTATTGGCCGCTATGAATGGCTTAAGGGTGTGTGTAGTTGAGGCATCTAATTACCCTAATGGTGCTACGAGTCGGTCGGGGGGAGTTGTAACGAGGATGCTTGATAATAGGTTTGATAGGAGATTATCTAAGTTGACAGTTGACATATTTAATAAGTTTATTCGATGTGATTGTTTAAAATATGGTTATTTATGTATTGAGGATGAGAAATATGCTTTTGCCGATATTAGAAATTATAGGGAGGAGATTCCAGATATTAGGGTGTTGGGTTCCGATGAGGTTATAGATAGATGGGGTTTCCTTAGATTATATGGAGATGAGGTGGGGTTATATGCTCCCAGTGATTTTACAGTTGATCCAGAGTCTTTACTCATATATCTATGGAATAGGATTCAGGATTTAGGTTGTGAGATATTACGTGGACATAGGGTAATTAAAATTGTTTCTATGGGTAATCGTGTTCGATTCATTGAGTTGGCTAATGGTTCTCGTATCATTGGTGATAATTATTTTTTGTGTGCCGGTCCATGGAATAAGTTTTTAATTGAGAGTATCGGTATAAAGTGGAGAACTTGGCTTTTAGGTATCCCTATATTTAAGTTTATGCTGCGAGGAGATTATGATTTGGTGGGTGTTTGGGATGAATATATTTATTCCTATTGGCGTCCGGGAGATCACTCTCTGATAGGTGGTGTATATGATGCATTTGATATATCTGAGCCTAGCCAGGGTTTTGCGAGGCCATCTATGCAGAATGTGAATAATGTTGTTGAGGGGTTTAAATATCGATTCAATTTTGATGAGTGGAAGTTGGTTAAGGGATGGAGTGGTCCGATATCCATTACAAAGAATTATAGGCCGGTGTTTGATGCTGTCGATGGATTTAGTAATTTATATGTCATTGATGGTTTAGGGGGTAGGGGTTTAATGAGAGGCCCCGCCGTAGCCTATTTATTATTGAAGAAGATCGGTATTGGTGTTTCAATTTAATTCCTGAGCAACTTTAGATATTGCCTTCTCCATCGCATATAATCCCTCAAAGAGGATGTTCTCCTCTATGTTGAGTGGTGGATAGATTCTTATTGTTGGTTCTTCATCCCATATTGCTCTAACTCCATATCTCGTTGATTCTACAAATATTTTTCTAGCGACTTCCTCATCCGCTTTTATGCCTTTTCCAGTATCGACTTCAAGGCCTAATAGAAATCCGACTCCCCGGGCATCTCCTATAAATTCGAATTTTTCCACCCACTCCTTCATAATATTTAGTGCCTCGTCGCCTAATTTAGTTACTCTATCTAACAGTTTATCTCTATAAATTATTTCAATGGTTTTAAGCGCCGCTGCGCAGCCGGCCGGGCTACCAGCGAATGTTGAGCCTGAATATGCTTTTGTAATGCCCATGACTTCTTCACTCCCAACTACTGCTCCAATTGGAATAAGTCCGCCTGTTAGGCCTTTGGCAGTTATTAGTAAATCCACTTTAATATCGTAATGTTCTATCCCCCACATTTTACCCGTTCTTCCGAATCCAGTGAGTACTTCATCATCTATTAAAAGCCATCCATATTTGTCTGCTAACTCCCTTATTCTTCTCCAAAATTTCTTGGGTGGTATATGGTTTCCTCCCTCTGCCATCATAGGTTCCATCAATATACCCGCAATCCTATTAGGTTCGACTAGGTATTCAAGAACCTGTTCCTCCAGATACCATAGTACATAGTCACTGAATTCATCTGGATTCATGCCTTTAGGTATTCTATAGTTGCGTGGATATGGTATGAAAACTACGCCTCCCTGCATGGATTCGAAATATGTTCTTCTTTCAGCCGATTCACTACCAATGTTTCTGGCTCCAATAGAATCTCCATGGAATTGGCCTATGAAACTAATTATTATGGGTCTTTTTGTATGTGTTAATGCATATGAAACTCCGGCCTCAGCGGCCTCGGTTCCGGAGACTTCAAAGCTGACCCTTGTAAGGTTATCGGGAGTTATTTCAATCAGCTTTTCAGCTAATTCAATCGCATATACATGGTTATATACGAATCCATATCTCTTCAATGCCTCGACTACTGCGTCGACGACTTCGGGGTGTGCATTGCCAACATTGTTCGATGCCCATCCACTGCTAAAATCGATATATCTATTCCCATCTACGTCATAGAGAAATGAATACTCGGCTCTATCAGTTATAAAAGTAGCATATGTCTCCCACTTCTTTCTAGCATCTGGGGCAGCTCCACCGGGATAAAGGTTTAAAATTTTTTCGAGATATTCTATACTTCTAGGTCCAGGTACAGGTTTATACTCCATAGTGGACACCATGAATGATAAACAATTAATAAAATATTTTTTTAGATAACATTCATATAAATAAAGATATGTTTGACTATATATTCAATTCACGGGGTCTACTCATCATCGATATATATTTAATTAATTGGTCAATAAATTTGTGTGCCTTGTTAAGAAATCTTTGATCCGTGATAATTTCGCCTTCCCTACTGAGTTCATCTACATTGTTTACATATAGGGAGTATGGAAAGGGATATGCTCTTAATGC
>WAJV01000020.1 GCA_015523725.1 Candidatus Geothermarchaeota archaeon | reverse complement strand
CCCATAAATCCAATAGCTTATTTAATCCCTTGAAATAATTGTTATATAGCCACTCCATAAAATTCCCGTACCTCTGCATAGGAGGGAAATCCCATAGAGCATCTAATTGCCAATGTACATGGTCAAATTTCGGATCACTCAATTCCAGGAGATGTTTAACATCGAGATAAATATCTGTCTTTCCAGATACAGCCATCCTCGCCACCAAGTCCCCCTTAAAACCCACACTCCTAATATATCTAGCATTCTCCAAAACTCTTCGATAAACTCCAGCCCCTCTATAAAAATCGGTAACTTCCTCCCTACCGTCAATTGATATTAAAATGGTATCGAACATACGTATAGTCTCAGGCTTTAGTTTATCAAACCACAAGCCATTAGTCTGTATAACGAATCTAGCATTGGGGAAAAGCCTAATTATATCCTCAACCAAATCGGCCTCAATTAAGGGATCACCACCATAGAAACAAATTATGGGGTCATCATCACGTGATAAGAATTTAACAAGATCATCCAAATCGTAATTTATCTTCAGAGGCTGAATACTTGGATTAGGCATATTTTGACAATATATACAATTCAGTCCACATACCTGCGTCAGAATCAAATAATAAAGCATATAACCACACCTTTTTCTGTAAACAAAATGATTTCAATAACTTACACATAATTTACATCCAATAATGACCTAAGATTTAAATTGATTTACATATTGTAAATAATTTAATCAGGGTGATTGAGATAACAAGAGTAATATTCACTTTTGATACCTATGGAACCTTAATAGATTGGTTAGGGGGATTGAAAAAATCACTAAAGAACATCATGGGTCTTTCTGATAACAAAATAATAGAATTCATTAAAATATGGGGCGAATATGATTATAAATTTGTTCAAGGACCCTACAGACCATATAGAGAAATACTATATATTTCATTTAAAAAAACCTTGGAAGAAATGAGATTAAAATATGATACTCATATAATAAACAAATTAGTATACTCAATAAAAGAATGGCCCCCCTTTCCAGACACTAGAGAAAATCTACTGAAACTGAAAAATTATGGTGAAATAGGTATAATATCTAATACAGATAGAGAATTTATAGAGGCCTCGATTAAAAATATGGATGTTGAATTCGACCATGTAGTAGTTGCAGAGGACATAAAATTATATAAACCTAATCCAGAAGTATTCAATAAAGCGAGGGAACTAATAGGTATAAATGTTGACGACAAATGGATACATATATCATCATACCATACATACGATATAATACCAGCTAAAGAATCGAATGAGAAAATAGTAACCATACTACTAGACCGATATGGATATGCAGATATAGCCGGGAAATATAGTGACTATACGTTCAAAGATTTTAGGGAACTCGCTGATAAAATAAAATACGTGATAAATGAATAGATAATAAGAATTGTTAGAATGCCTCAATATTCTTCATCTTAGGGACATCCATAGCCACTAATCTTGCAACATCATTCAAAACGTCCACCATCCTCTCCACATCCTCCTCAGAATGTTGTACACTTACAGTCCACTGCTCATCAGGGCCTGGCGCAGTCGGAATAATGCCCCTATTCATCATTGATACAAAATATACCCACCATTTACCCGTATGTTCATACAATAAGAAATCATGCCAGTTATTAATCTCTCTATCAGAGAAAAATACGGCCCCACTAGTTCCGAAGCCTACTGAATAAACTGGAACGCCAGCATCGGTAAAGATCTCTCTATGAGCTTTAACCAATTCACTACTATATTTAATAGCTCGATCCATAGCATCCCTCGTCAATATATCTCTTAATGTTACTATACCCGCATCTATAGAAAGTGGATTAGAGTTAAATGTCCCGGCATGAGGTATCTTATCAGGACCAACCTCACTCATAATCTCCTTCCTCCCACCTATAACAGATAATGGATAACCACCAGCAATAGCTTTAGCCATAGTCTTTAGATCCGGCTTAACCCCAAAATACTCCTCAGCACCATGAAATAGCTTACCAGATGTCTTGACCTCATCAAATATCAATACTACACCATAATCATCACATAATGCCCTTAACCTATGCATAAACTCTTTAGGAGGTATAATTACTCCCATATTCATAGCGACAGGCTCCAATATCACAGCAGCAATCTCATCGGGATGCTCTGCAAACAGCAACTCAACAGACTCAATATCACCATATTGTGCAACCAGGATCTCTGACAAAGCAGCCTTAGAAACCCCTGGCCCCGATGGAACCTTAGAAGGTCTCTTCCTATTTCCAGCTGCATATAAATTAGGCTTGGTAGCCACTAAGAGGAAGTCATGAGAACCATGATAGGTTCCCAAAAACTTTATCACCTTATCTCTCTGAGTGTATCCTCTAGCTATTCTAATTGCATGTAAAGTGGCTTCAAGACCGGTGGATGAAAACCTCACCATGTCAACATTAAATCTATCCCTAATTATGTTAGCCAATTCATATATACGCTCATACTCAAAACCAAGGACCACTCCATTCCGAATTCGTTCCTCAATTATCTCAACCAACTTAGGATGGTTATGACCAGCAACTAATACGCCGAAAGCCATATTAAAATCGATGTATTCATTTCCGTCCGAATCATAAATCCTAGATCCCACACCTCTATTAAAATATATTGGGTAAGGTTCTAGTGCCCTATAATTGCTAGAGACTCCATAAGGAACAAGGTCCTTAGTCTTATTAAATATTTCATTAGACCGCTTAGTTCTCTTTAAAAAGCTATTGAATTCAGCTTGCACCTCATTAGGAATATCCAATACCCGCTTCACCTCCAGATGGGCCTAATAAAATACTATTTGCCTCCACATTAATATACTTAACATTAAACCATAGATAATTGATTTTTTTGGAAGTGATTCAATAACATATCAGTCAAAATTAGAAAAAATTTGATTAAAAACCTAATTCACTATTAGAACTAATGGTGCAGAGCCACCCTCCAATTTATAATATACACCATTTATATTATAGATCTGCGCCACACCAATTAATATCAAATACTTACCCGGCTTAAGATCACTCACGATTTTAAACTCTAGAATTAAGATCTTCGAATTACCCGGAGAAACCTTAACAGCATATGGAGAAACCAATAATTCAATCGCCTCTGGTATATAGACATCGGTGACTCCCCACCTATACATATAAACATCTATACCTCTATCCATGAAATAATTGGGACTGTCAATTGTTATATATGGAACGGCGTAGATAGCCTTATCATCATAGTTAGTTATATTTATATTAACTCTAATAACATCACCTTTAGAAACTACTATACCGTATGCCGGAGGATTATCAGCGAATACCAACACAGCTTCCTTATCATTAACAAAATAAGTATACTCCCTATGAAGTATTACAGGCACATCCAATGTCTTATTATAATACTCATCCATATAATCATGTAGAGTCACATTACTAAACAACGGCTTATCAAGAACACCATATCCAATATGGAAATTTCCTTTTTCACCACCATTAATAAAAACAACATAATTATAGAAATTAATTACAATAATTATAGACATAATTATAGCTGATAAAAACATAATTTTACTCTTCAACATGTAGACCGCCTCAATACAAAACTATAATCATAATCAAAAACAGGTGAATCCATAAACAACTCTAGAGAAACCCGATTAATATTTAGGATTGATAGAGGGATATGTATTGAAAATAAATAATATTTCCACATATATCTATATCCCCCAAAAAAATCAAGTTATATTTAAATATTTTAAATATTCCAATATTAAACCAATAACTCTAAAGGAGTTTTCTAATATTTTTCAGAATAGGTATCTCACTAATCTTCTCATCATCTAAATAACTCCAATATATACCTTTAGGTCGACTCCTCCTACATTGTAGCCTATATATACGCTTGGGAGTTGCGATTATGTTCACTGGAACATCATATATATCTTGGGGCAGGGATTTGAAGACTTGTATATCATGAACCGTGGTTGCTATAGGCGTGTAATCATCAACCAATTCCAACTCTCTCAGAATGGCATACTCTATCTCTCCATAACCCTCTCCCTTACCTAATCTACTGCAATCCAGGCCAACAGCTACAGACCCTTCAACAATAAAATCCACTTTAGGAAGTTTATCCAGACCGATAGGCCTACCAAATTTAAAAGCACCCTTTATAGTCGATGCATACCTCTCCTTCCCCTTTAAATGTTCTCCATCAAGTATGAAGAAACCTTTTCTCAATCTTGGTGAGGGCATTAATAAAATCTTACCCATCCTCAATGCATACTCCCTTACGATTCTCTGGGGGGAATCAGGGTTAACCTTAATGACTCTAGCATCCTTAAATTCCTTTAAAGATATTATTTTTAAGCCAGCTTCCTCTGCCCCAATAAAATTGGGTATTCTACCATGTGGTGGGAGGGGGAACCTTGCAATACCCTTCTCCAGCAACTTATTCCAAACATATTCCCTGATATGTTGCTTATCACCATTCATAAAAAAATTATCTCATCAATGAATTCCTAATAACTTTAGCCAACCTCTTTATACCCTCTACAATAACCCTGGGTTTGGGTAGGCTATAACTAAGCCTCATAGTATTATATCCCGATCCATCCACGTAAAAACTCCTCCCAGGTACAAATGCAACCTTCTCCTTCTCTATCGCGAAATAAAGAAGTTTCTTTGCATCAATATAGTCGGGCAAATATGCAAAGACGAAGAAGCCTGCATCAGGCCGATGATAAGTCACTTCCTTAGGCATATATTCATCCATTGCTGATAACATGGCATCCCGCTTAACACGATATATCTCACGTATCCTAGGTATATTCCGATCTATAAGCCTATTATCTAGAAAATATTTAACCATATACTGATTGAAATTGGGTGGACATAGGTTTATGGCTTGGATCGCCAGAGACATCTGTTTAATAAGCGTCTCATTGGCCACAACCCAACCAAGCCTAATACCAGGAGCAAATATTTTACTAAAAGTTGACAAATAAATTACTCTATCCTCCTCATCCAAGGCTTTAATCCTTGGTGGAATATCATCTCTAAATGTTATAAATCCATATGGGTCGTCTTCAACTATAAATAAATCATATTTAGAGGCGATCTCCAATAAATGCTTCCTCCTATCAAGGCTCATAATGGTTCCCGTCGGATTCTGTCCTGTGGGAACAACATAAACAAATTTTATAGGCTTCTTCGTATTCTTATGCTTCCTAACCATCTCCTCGAGAATAACGGTGTTCAATCCATTATCATCGACTGGTATACCGATATATTTAGGCCTCCATAAATTAAATGCCTGCAAGGCAGCTAGATATGTAGGTAAACCCACGGCCACCTTATCACCCTGGTTAATAAATAGTCTCCCCACAATCTCTAGACCTTCTTGACTGCCTATAGTGATCAAGACATTAGGTAAGTCCGCTTTAATCGAGATCTGTCTATACATAAAATCAATTAGAGATTTACGTAGACCAGGTAAACCATCGGTTATACCATATTGAAAAGCCTTATCCCTATTAGCCAATATATACTCCACAGCATCCCTCAAATCATCAGGAGATGGGAATGCATCAGGGTCCGGAGCCCCTCCAGTAAAAGATATCACATCAGCCGATATTAATTTAAGGAGCTCTCTAATATCACTTGACTTCATCCTATCGACGCGGTTAGCAAAAATATTAGTTAATAGTACGGAGGACTTCTCAACCTTATATTGCTCCAACCCCTCCCACCAGAATAAATAGATTCACATAATAATCTATTAAGTAAAAATAAATACTGGATTAAATTAATGAGTTGGAGAAAATTACAGAGAGACTATTTATATATGTTAAATAAATAAAAAATATAGATAGATTATTCAATAGAATATAAGCTTCTCCCTGACCAAGTCCTCAATATTCTCCCTTATCTTGTCCTCAGGATATGAATATGGCAATAATTTCCCCTGAAGAAAATCTTCATACGCCTTCATATCGAAATATCCATGGCCACTCAACATAAGCAATATCGTCTTCTCCTCACCAGACTCCTTACACTTAAGCGCCTCATCAATAGCTGCCTTTACACCATGCGCACTCTCCGGAGCGGGAAGAATTCCCTCAGATTGGAAGAATAACCTAGCAGCCTCAAAAACCTCAACCTGATTGTATGCAACTGCATCAACGATTCCATTTTTTACAAGGAGACATAATGTTGGTGCATCACCATGATAACGAAGACCCCCTGCATGAATAGGAGGTGGAATAAAATTATGGCCGAGAGTATGCATTTTAAGTAATGGCGTCAACCTAGCAGTATCACCAAAATCATATGCATATATTCCTTTAGTTAAAGTTGGACATGCCTCAGGCTCGACAGCTAAGAATGAGACATCTTTCTCAGCCTTCCCAGATACCTTATCATAATAAAATGGCCAAAATAGACCGCTGAAGCTGCTTCCACCACCAACAGCTCCAACAATAATATCCGGATAGTCATCAACCAACTTAATCTGCTCCCTAGCCTCCAACCCCATAACAGTCTGATGAATAAGCACATGATTCAAGACACTCCCTAAACTATACTTAGTGTAATCATTATTGGCTGCATCAAATATAGCCTCACTAATAGCTATACCAAGACTACCGGGATTCTCAGGGTCCTCCTCCAGAATCTTAGACCCAATAGGAGTCTCCCTACTCGGACTGGGGATAACCTCCGCACCCCACAAACGCATCAAAACCTTCCTAAAAGGCTTCTGCTCATAACTAACCCTAACCATATAAACCCTACAATCTAGACCAAATAAGTGACAGGCAAAAGAAAGAGCGGACCCCCACTGGCCAGCACCAGTCTCAGTCGTCAACCTCTCAACCCCCTCCCTAGCATTATAGTATGCCTGAGCAACTGCGGTGTTAGGCTTATGACTACCCGGTGGACTAACACCCTCATACTTATAATAAATTTTAGCAGGCGTCTTCAACAGCTTCTCCAACCTAATAGCCCTAATCAAGGGCGTCGGCCTCCACAAACGATAAACCTCCCTAACATCCTCAGGAATCGGGATAAACCTCTGACTCGACACCTCCTGCCTAATCAACTCCATAGGGAAAAGAAGTGAAAGCTTATCTGGCGAGACAGGCTCCTTAGTTTCTGGATCCAAGGGAGGCGGTAAAGGCTCAGGCAGATCAGGCAAAATATTATACCAATACTTAGGAATACCATCACCAGCTAAATAAACTACTCTTTCTTGAACAGACATGAATAAAAATATACATAAAAAGACATTTATAAACGTTTATACACAAAAACAAACCATAATCCAAACCACAAAGAAAAATTAATACAATAAAAAAAGGAAAAAACTCCCAACACACACATAATAATATTTAAATACATAAACAAAAATATAATAAGGGACACAAACACACAATAATAATGGAGAAGATAATGTGCCGGGGTGGCCGATGGGCAAGGCGGCTGGCTGCAGCTGGTGTGATGAGCTTCCTGCGGGGCGATGACTAGCGGACACCAGCTTTAAGTGGGTTCAAGTCCCACCCCCGGCTAAATCTATAATGGTTAAGTTCCTATTCTCGTTTAAACAAATCTGCATTGGCATATGTGAAGCTAGGTAGGGTGAAGTTGGTGGAGATGCCGTTAGGGTCTATGGTGCTGAATGCAGAGAGGATAATGTTAGGTGGGGATGAATATGCTGTCTTGAGGCTTGGAGACCACCTAACAATCTGGTTCAATGCATCGGAGAGGGGGTATATGCACTGTATATAAAGGGCTTCGTACTAATGAATTAATGGATGAATGGTGAGGAGCACACGGTAAAAATTGTTAGGGAAGATGGATTAGAGATAGAGATACCAATACCGACACTAGAACCAAACCAGACAAAAATAGCCATAGATAAACTAGTGATAAACTATGAAACATAGGAAATTACTATATCTTTTACATATTTCTTTATTAATATCTAGCTT
>WAJV01000019.1 GCA_015523725.1 Candidatus Geothermarchaeota archaeon | reverse complement strand
TCCTGAGAGGAGGGTTTGGCCTCCTGGAAGGTTTAGCTTCTCTTTCTTTATGGTCTGGACACTATCAATCCTAAGTATAGCTGGAATCGTTGCTTTGGCGGTCTTGAGTTGGGGGACATATGTATTTAATCACTGGATATATTGGATTATTGGCGCTGCTTTATTTATTGGCGGTAATTTATTGGCGGTCTGGGGTATATTGGAGCTCAGCTCCAAGGCCTCCCTAGGATTGAAGCATAGGCTGGTTATGAGTGGACCATATAAATATACTAGGAATCCCCAGTATCTTGGTGACATAATCGCCCTGATCGGCGCCTTCCTATTATCAAACTCGTTCTATGTATTGGTTACATCCATACTCGGTATCATAATCTTTATTATGATGCCCTTTATTGAGGAGCCCTGGCTTAGGGCAGTCTATGGCGAGGAATATATTAATTATTGTCGGAGGGTCCCCAGGTTCATTGGTATTCCTAGGCCAAGGGATTAATGGATGCTTAGGGTGAGGCGAAGAAGCTCCATGCCTCCCTAAGCTCATTTATATTATCTTTTGTAGCTGGATGGAATAGGGGCTCCCCGAATTCCTCGAGGCCATACTCTCCTATTAATTTTTTCCCAGTATTACTTACTATAAATTCCTTGAATTCTTTAGCTAATTGATAGTTGATGCCGCTGAATTTATCGGGGTTCACCAAATATACACTATAGACATTTATTAATATTGGGTCTCCCGATACCAATATATCTAGGTTGTGTATGGCCCCCGTCTTCTTCAGCTTCAGGTATGTGCCTGTATCGCTGAGGGTGTAAGCAGCCTTCTCATCGGCTATCTCTAGTGTCTGCGCCATCCCTGCACCGGCCTCGATATACCAGTCTCCACTGGGCCTTACTCCAAGTCTATTCCAGATATATAGTTCACGGTTATTGGTTCCGCTGTTGTCTCCTCTGCTGACGAATAGGGCTATCCCCGACTCCCCCGCCTCCATTATCTTTTTGAAGGCTTGAGTCGCATTCTTTAGGCCTTTTATTCCTGCTGGATCGTTTGGTGGGCCCACGATAATGAAGTAGTTGTATGCGAATATTTCTCCATCAATTAATACACCCATATCGATGTATTTCTTCTCTAGGTTTGGGGCGTGGACCAAGACTAGGTCTGCATCTCCTAAGCTGGCTTTTTTTAGGGCTTCTCCACTACCCACAGGTATATAGTGTATAATTACGTTTGGATGGGTTTCCTCAAATTTTTTAGCTAGTTCGTCTAATAGTCCCGTGGCATATAGACTCGTTGTCGTCGATACTCGGAGTACTTTATGTGAAAGGGTTGTTTGCGTGTATATGTATACTCCGGCTAATGCAAGTAATAGTATTATTATTGTTACTGCGAGTCTATTCATTTGGCTAAAATATTTTGTATTTATTTTATTTAAGTATTATCCGTTATCGGATAATGGATATATAACTAAGTAGGGTAATTAGTTAGTATTGATGGATTGTTTGTGAGGGTGGTATATTTTGGGGTCTGGATCTATTCTTGGTAGGGTTGAGGTTAGGCTTGAGCCTGCTCTATATATAGATGGTAGGAGGGTTTTGGATGAGCGTGGGGTAAGGTTATTATCTATATTGGATAGTGTGGATAGTTTATTGGAGGCTTCTAGGAGGTTGGGTATACCATATTCTAGGGTGTGGGAATATATTTCTAAGGTTGAGAGGGCTTTGAAGACTGAGGTTGTTAGGGTTAGGCGTGGTGGTGGGGGTGGCCTACGATTAACTGATGAGGGATATACTGTTGTTAGGTATGTGAGGGATAGGGTTGGCGCTCCAGTGTCCACTGTATCGAGGGATGTTTCTATTGGTCTCCATATCGCTGGTAGTGATGACCCCTTATTGGAATTATTTATTGGTTCCTTGAGGAGGGTTGCTAGACTAAATATCGTTTATTCCAAGGTTGGTTCCTTGAGGGGTTTGTCTTCCCTATTATTGGGGGATTCTCATATAGCCCCAATTCATCTAATAGACTTGGATACAGATGAATATAATATTCCTTATGTTAGGAAACTGGGTCTAGGAGGCTATGTTGCCTTATTAAGAGGTTATTTTAGGGAGGTTGGCTACATATACCGGTCTGATATTTCGATATCTGGCATAGAAGATGTTATTAGGGGTGGGTATAGGGTTGTTAATAGGTGTATAGGCTCTGGTATAAAGACTCTGTTTGATAAATTGATAAGGGATTATGCATCCTCCCATGGCCTCGATTTCAATAAGGTAATTGAGTCAATCTCTGGCTATGGGGATATGGTTGATACCCATCTAGAGGCTGTCAAGAGTGTTGTGGATGGGGATGCCGATGTTACTTTGGGGTTGAGGGTTGAGGCAGAGGCATATGGACTCGGGTTTACGCCTGTTTTGTGGGAGGAATTCGATTTAGTCGTTGATAAGTCGATCCTCGATACCGATATATGGGAGAATTTTCATAGATATTTTATCGAGGAGGTGCCTAGGTTAATGGATAATTTCGTTGGATATAAGTTGTCCAATGGTTTCGGGGAGTTGGTATGGATATAAAATCAATAATATTACATCCTTATCGTCTCTCTATTGTAAGGTGTCATTGTGGTGCATATTCATCATGTCCTCAGTGTAGGTCAGTCTAATCATCCACCCGCTAAATAAATAGGTGGCTAGGACTTAAAAATTCTTTAATATCCTTTGTTTATGTCATTGATTACAGTTAATTTTCATTGACCTAAATCGTTAAATTGGTGTAGGGACCAATTGTATTGATTGATATGGTTTACATAGGTATTTACCTGCCTGTGTATGGTGGTTGGTTCAGGACCACTGGCTTGGCTGACCCATCATTGATTAATGAGAGGGAGCATCCGCCTACCTATAGTTATGTTAAGCGTGTTGCTCTGAAGGCTGAGGAGATAGGGGTATATTCACTGTGGATTCCCGACCATATGCTTAACCCTATTAAGGGTGAGGATAAGCCTTCTTTGGAAGCTTGGACGTTGGCTG
>WAJV01000018.1 GCA_015523725.1 Candidatus Geothermarchaeota archaeon | reverse complement strand
GGAGAATATATGTTTATATGGAATGATGGTCATATACTTCTGCATATAATTGGTTACAATAAGATTTTGTTCGATTCTCCGCTGATAAAGCACCTAAAACCTCCTAGTGAGGCGGAGGCTAAGAGGATTGCTATCGAGTTTCTCAGAAAATTATGGGAATATTATCCCCCACCTCCAGAGTTAAGTATAGATTTGGATAGGGTGGATCTTGACTCTATGATTAAAATGGATTCTGTGGTTTTAGCCAAATCGCTTAGGGTTATATTTAGGTTATCGATTTTTGATATGGGTTTATGGGGGCCTGGGGCTGACTACAGAATATCGATATGCGGAGACAAGGTAATAGGAGCTGAAATAAACCATGTGTGGGTTGAGAAGACTGGGGATGTTAAGATTACTGTTTCTCCTGGAGAGGCTCTCGCCAGATTTCTACAAGGAGATATCGATATGGGATATTTGAGAATCCGTGGTTTCTGGCCGACCAGGGGTGAGATGCATATAACTAGATTCGATCTCGTATATTATATACCTAATCCCCCTAATCCCGTGTTACCTCTAATGAACCAAGATATTAGAGTAATGTATTATATTAGATATGAAGTAAATGGAACATATACAATTGACGGTCAGACTCAACAAATTAACTTCAGCCTATTTGCACTTATAGACGCCACTAAATAACTTAGGTAATGTCATAATTTTTCATTCTTTTGAAAGTTAGTTATTTTCTCAAATTTTTACCTTGACCTCTTCGTCTTCAAACCTTCACCTCAAAACCATAAACCATATACAAAAACTTTAACATTTAAAAACTGATTAATGGGCCCGCCCGGACTCGAACCGGGGACCTCCCGCGCGTAAGGCGGGCGTCATAGCCACTAGACCACGGGCCCCAACACACTAATTAAATATAAAATTCATATATGAGGATTTTTGTTTATAAGGATGGTTGTTGGAATTGGTTTATTCTACCCAGTTCCATTGCCCTGTCTGTAGGTATTTGTGGATTGCTAAGGCTGCTTTTTTACCGCTGGCTAGAGCTGGTCCTATTAGTGATGGGCCTGACACAACATCTCCCGCCGCAAAGACACCCTTTCTAGTTGTCTTATACTCTTTATCTGTTTTTATTGTATTCCATTTAGTGATTTCTATTCCATATTTTTGATCGATGAAGGGGGGTGTCGCTATCTCACCCGCTGCCACTAGCACGGCTGATGCTTCTATGGTGAATTCAGAGTTTTCTATTGGGACTGGCTTTGGTCTCCCTGAGCTATCTTTCTCACCTAATCTCATTCTAATCGCCTTTACATATTTGAGCGTTCCGGATTCATCTCCCCCGAATTCGATTGGTTGGGTTAACTCCTGTACCTTGAATCCATTCTCCTCTAGTTTATTGAATTCCCTTACTCCAGCTGGGGCAAATTCCCTCGTTCTTCTATAGAATAGATATATCTCTTCTGCACCTGCATCTCTAGCTAGGTAACATGCATCGACTGCGGTTAACCCACCTCCTATTACTATCACTCTATTTTTTAATTTAACCTCTTTATCACTATAGCCATATTTATGTAGGTGGTAGTCGACGATAAACTCTAGTGCATGATATACTCCCTTTAGGTTCTCTCCAGGTATTTTTAATCTCCTACTTTTCCATGTTCCAGTGGCTATAAGTACTGCGTCGAATTCATTAACGAGGTCTTCGAAATCAATATCTTTGCCGACTTTTGTATTTAAATGGAATATTACGCCCAAATCGATTAATTCCCTTATTCCCTTCCTGACACCTTCCTTTGGTATTCTAAATTCAGGTATCCCAAATATTAGTAGTCCGCCTGGTTCGGGTAACATATCATATACATGGACTTCATGACCATAGCAGACTAGTTCACCAGCGGCTCCCAAGCCAGCGGGTCCAGCTCCTATTATGGCTACTTTCTTACCTGTTACTGGTATCTGATCTTCTGGTCTACATCTTCGAGCGAATTTCATTGTTTTACACCTGATTAATTAGAATTTATATTAATTGACTTAAGTGCCTTTATTAAAAATATATATACGACTCCTCCTTGGTTGGTTATACATTTGGTTATGGTCAGATAGGTCTAGGTTTTCATCGGCTATGCCTCACTATACCGGCCTATCATCATCCACGAACATATTATATGTTTTCTTGTATTATTAAGACTTGATTGGGTTTTCATAATTGTGTAAAGAATATTTATTTCATTTTTTTGCTATTAGTTGTAAGGGCATCACCCCTTCCTCTGGGATTATGGAGCTAGATGGGAGGCTCGGTATTGTTAAGGTTGAAGCGGCTCTCTTGAAGGGCTTTAGGGAATACATGGATTTGGAGGGATTCGTTGAGGTTCAGGTCCCCCACATTACAAAGGCTACTGGTGCCTGCGAGAATGTTGCAACCATGTTCTCACTGGACTATTTTGGTAGGAGGGCTTATTTGACTCAGACTGCTCAGCTCCACTTAGAGATTTTATCGCAGTTGATTGATACCGGTAGGGTCTATACATTAATCAGGAGTTTTAGGGCTGAGCCTGAGGTTGATGATAGACATTTAACAGAGTTTTCCTTATTCGAGTTTGAGCATTTAGGTGGGTTTGAGGAGCTTCTAAGGCATATTGAGAACTGCATTTATAGTGGGGTTAGGCGCGTGGAGGAAGAGTGTGAAGAGATTCTTATAGAGTATGGAGTAGACGATGCTTGGCTTGCCTCGTTTAAGCCTCCATACAAGAGACTTCGTTATAGGGATGCCATAGCTTTTCTCAATAAACGGGGTTTTGGGTTGAGGTATGGGGATGACTTGAGGCAGATTCATGAGAGATTTATTGCTGATGAGCTTGGACCTACCTTTGTAACTCATTGGCCTAAGCATTTGAAATTCTTTAATATGAGGGAAGATCCCGAGAATCCTGATGAGGTTATTAGTGCTGATTTAGAGTTGCCTCTGGTTGGGGAGTCCGTGGGATCTGCTGAACGGGAGTTTAGGTTTAATAGGCTATATGAAAGGCTGTTATCCAGTGATATGTATAGGATGCTCACCGAGTTTGGTGGTGATGTCAGGGATTGGGACTGGTATCTTGATTTCTGGAGATCCATAGGGAATGCTAGGCTACACTCAGGCTGTGGCATAGGGGTGTCTAGGGTTGTTCAGTCATTACTCAGATTAAGTAGTGTTAAGGATGCAGTCGTATATCCTATGGACCGTCTATCCATATACTAAGTCTTCTCTATTTATATCTATTTATGAGGCCTTATGCTGGGAATAGGCTTATTTTTTTCTGTTCAACTACGTCGACCAATCCCTTGTCTGTCAGCCTGATTTCTGGTAGTACTGGTAAAGCGAGTAGAGAGATCGTCATGAATGGAGATGGCCAGTCGCAACCTAGTTTTTTCCATAGCTTATACATATGTTCCAATCTATTTGAGACCTCCTCATAAGGTTTGTTACTCATTAATCCAGCGATGGGTAAATCTATAATAGATATTGTCTCATGATTCTTAATGGTTATTATGCCTCCACCCAATTCAATTAGTTTGTTTACGGCCAATGTCATATCTTCATTGTTTGTACCGATTACTAATAGATTATGGCTGTCATGGGCTACTGTTGTTGCTAATGCATCTATCTTGAATCCAAATCCTTTAACGAAACCGAGTCCGATATTTCCTGTTGCATGGTGTCTCTCTATCACTGCCAGCTTATAGATTGATTTTAGTGGTTCTGGTTTTATCTCACCGTTTTCAACAGGAAGCTCATAGATATTTCTCTTAGTTAAGACGCTTCCCGGGAACGCCTCTATTACATTGACTTCTATGGTATCTGTATCCTGAGACACCTTAATTGCGAAGTCTTCTTTAGTTATTTTCCTGCCTACCTTAACCGTTTCTGTGGCCCATCGTGGGTAGTTGTATCTTGGAATGTTTATTGACATTCTCTTATCTTCTACAACTATTTTTCCATCGATTAATACTGTATTAACCCTTACTTTAGTTAGATTATCCAGTAATAATATATCGGCTTTCCTTGCTGGTGCCACGCTGCCTATATATCTATCCACGCCGTAGTGTTCAGCCGGGTTTAATGTAGCCATCTGTATCGCCCTAATTGGGTCAACCCCCTCCTCAATGGCTCTTCTAACTACATGGTCCATATGCCCCTCGATATATATTGAATTCGCCTCCCTGTCATCGGTGACTAGACATACATGCCTGTGATCCAGCTTCTCCTCAGTAATTGCCTTTATTGTTTCAGCCACATCGAGCCATGCTGAGCCTTCCCGTAGATATGCATACATGCCTAGCCTTAATCTGTTGATGGCATCGGATTTTGTGGTTAGTTCATGTGAGGATGATATTCCAGCCGCAGCATATGCGATCAAGTCTTTACCTGTGAGGCCGGCGTCATGCCCCTCCACATGTTTTCCCATTTTTAATGCAGCCCGGATTTTATCCAGTACATCTTCCCTCAATTGTAGGACTCCTGGGAAGTCCATCATCTCTCCAAGTGCGATTACGCCATCAAGATTTAGTAGTTGGGTTACTTCTTTAGGTCCTATGATGACTCCGGGTGTTTCTAGGGTTGGGCTGGATGGTACGCATGATGGAGCTGTTATAAATACTTTTAGAGGAGTGTATTTGGCCTCGTCTATGATTAATTTTACTCCATTTACGCCTAGTACATTAGCTATTTCGTGGGGATCGGCGAAGACCGTGGTTGTTCCGTGTGGTACGACGGCTCTTGCAAATTCGGATACAGTTAACATGCTGCTCTCGATGTGTACATGGGCATCTATGAATCCAGGTGTTATATACTTTTCCCTTGCATCTATAATTTTAGTTTTTTCACCTATACAATGGGATGCATCCCCAATTAATGCTATCCATTCATCCTTTATCGCTACATCAACATCTTCAATAATTTCTCCTGAATTAACATTTACAAGTGAACCCTTCCTTATCACTATATCTGCTTTTATTAATCCTTCAGCGGTCTGGATTAGTTTATCAATTATTTCCCATAAATTAGACACTCTACTCATCTCCTGATTATCCACAAAATAGTAAAATATTCATAGTTGTTAAATCATATTTTTCCAAATTGATGTAAAATATTAATGGCATTGGATAATGTGTTTGAGTGTATATTTAACGTTAATGTCTGTGGATGTCTCAATCAATATCCTAGTTAGAGTATTTTTATATAATATTTATTATTATTCCTCTGTAAGTAGATTGTGATGAATGGTGGTAAATCTGATATCTTTGATGCTTTGAGGAACCCTATACGTAGAAAAATTATTTTACTTTTAGGGGAGTATGGGGGACTTAGGGCTAAAGATTTAAAGAGATATTTGAATATAGGATCTGGTCAGTTATATTATCATCTCAATGTCTTAAGGGATTTTATTGATCAGGATGAGGATAAGAAATATTTTCTAACTAAATTGGGGGAGGAGGCTTATGCAGCTCTTTCTGAGGGTGAGGTGCCCCGCACCACAGTTAGTGGAACTAGTGTAGGTGGAAATTTTTTCATTAGGCTTATATCCATTGTCCTTTTTCCTAAAGGTCTATTTAATTATATTTTCGAAGAACCCTTGAGACATCTGATAGAGGTTATATTAGTTATATTTGTTGGGGGTTATTTGAGTTATGTTAGTGGATATGTATCAATAATTTATATTCCGATGCGGTTATCGCCTTCATTCTATGCCTCATATCTATATCTATTTATTAATATACTTGTTGTCTTCGTGGTTATTGAGGCTGCTTCTTATATACTTTTCGGTGTAAAGGGGAGGCAGTTGGCCTCTTTTATGGGGAGTGTATTCTCTCTAATTCCTATAATAATTCTTTTTCTCTTGCTGTATCTAATTGAATACTCGGGTCTTGAGGGTTTTTATCTTTCCAATCAATATTTTTTGAAGGGCATAATTATACTATGTGAAGTTTATGCGGTTACTTTATTGGCTTCTTCTATTAGTGTGGCTAAGTCATTAAAGATTTATAAGGCTTCACTGGTCAGTCTAATGGTATCATACTTAGCCATTCTATTATATATGGTCTTTTCAGGTATACTTGCTGTTTAGTTAATTGTCTAATAGTCTAGATTTCTAGACTATTAATTAGTCTATTTTTTTAGATATAATCTTTAAATAGGACAATAAAAAATATTTTAATTAGTATTTTTAAAAAGGTGAACAAAATGAATAAGTTTTTAGCTGCTTTGGTCATTGCGGTTTTGATTTTGGGTTTGGTCAATACTGCTTATAATGCATATGCATCTAAGAATGGGGCTAAGACATTAGATGATGAGGGTGACAAGGAGGGTAAGCCTAGTGATTCAGGAGGGGGATCCACCAATTCTACAGATGGGGAATCTCATAATGGTTCTGGGGAACAGCATACTGGTGATCATGAGGAAGAGTCTGGCGGTGAATTCATGGAGAAGTATAATGAGTCTGTGGATAAGCTTAATAAATTGATGGCTAAAGCCGATGCCCTAAACAGTTCTGGATATAACATGTCTAGTGTGTATGCATTGTTGGCTCAAGCTCAGTCGGCTCTCGATGCAGCCTTAAATGCATATAATAATGGTGATGTCGGCTCTGCGATGAGTGCTTTAGAGAATGCGGAGAAATTATTGGATCAGGTTGAGGATGCGATTAAACATGCTGTTAAGGGTGGTCATGAAACAGTTAAGAGTGTTAGTAAGATGGAGGATGAGGAGGAGGATGATTATTTAGAATATTCCATTACGAATGGTAATATTACAGTATCCTCTAAGGATAATAAGGTTGAGTTTAGTGATAAGGAGCCAAAGATAGAATTTAAGTATTTCAATAATAATGTGTCGGTTAAGTTTGAGGTGCAGAGTTTCGATTTTATTGAGTTTGTAGATAGGAATGGAAACGGTCAGATAGATGATGGTGAGGTTTTGCAAGTAGTTTCTTCTGATGACTTGCCTTGGCAAAGTAATGTTAATAAGACATTATTTGATAATAATACTGAAATTACTGTTACTTACTATACAAATACAAGTGATTTAGAGTTAGAGCTTGTCATGCATATATATAACTATACGGTTCTGGAGAATACAACTATTGGGAATAAAACTTTGACGATTAAGGTTGATGGTGGTGCGGATCAAGTTAAGTATGATTTCATTGTTTATAGATGGCCTTGGATGAGTAATGAGAGTTCGTTAGCGTTATACAATAAGATTGAGGTTAAGGTGGGGAGCGGCGCTTCATTGAAATCGATAACTGCTGATGATAATGCTATTTATGTAGATTTGGGTGTAGTGAATGTTACGGTCTCATGGATTAAATATGCCTCTGTTGATGGCTCGCCGGTCAATGTATCGACTTATTATAAGTCTATCGAGCTTAACGCTGGCAGTAATGGTGCTTCACTTGAGTTGAAGGTCTTTTTCATATATCCTTACTTTGGAGATGGTATATTGGTGCATGATCCGAGTATAGGTTTATTGAAGGGATTGGCAAGTCTAGTTCAGCCTAATCTGATTACATGGGATACACTTCTTTTAATTGCGTTATCTACTATAATGGTTGTCAGTATAGCTGTGGTTCTCTCTAGGAAGGGTTATCTCGCTTCATTAATCTAGAGACTTCCTTTTTCTTTTTATTTATATTGTTTTGGGTGATTATTGGTCATAAAAAGTTGGGTTTAGGAGGGGAAAAGCCCTTCTTTATCTAGATCTAGTATCCAGCCTAGACCAAGTTCCTCTAACTTCTGGGTCGTTGGCCTCCCATCTTTCCAGCCTCGTTTATCGTAATATTCTGGTAACATCTCATTCAACTTAACGGTTCTCCCTTTACTCGGTCCCTCCGGCATCGGTTCTTTAATGAGTCTGTCTGGTAAGGTGTCGTATTTAACTCCATCTCCAAAGCTAAGTACATTATAGGCTCTCTCAGCATTGTATATTCTCTCCCCTACTCTCTCTACCTCAGTGTTATCCATGTTCCATCCAACAGCCGAATTTAATAGTTGCGTATATTCGTCTAGCCATATAGCGAATGAGGTGAATTTGCATAGGACTAGTGAATCTATTACACCGAATACATTTTGGAAGTGGATTACTAGTTCAGCCTTACCTTTTGTTGAGAATCTATCAACCATTTCTGGAACACCTAGTACTTCTGGTGCAATTATATATGCCCTTAGGTGACAACCACCGCGATTACTCGTTGCATATGCTAGTCCATGTCCCTGTGCTCCCCGGGGGTCGTATGCAGGTAATTCTTGTCCTCTGACAACCATCGCTGCATCAGGAGCTCCATATTTCTTGGCTAGGTTTAGTGATCCTTCGGCCAGGTCGTCTCCAACCCCTGATCTATAGGCGGTTCTCCATACTAGTTCAACTACTGCTTCTCCATTCCCCCATTTTGCATTTAGCCCCCTCAATTTATCGATTGGATATTTCCCTCTTTCAATTAATTCGAATAAGGTTCCTATTGTGACTCCCATTGATATAGTGTCTAAACCAAGTTCATTGCATAGGAAGTTTGCTTTAGTGACTGCGTTTAGGTCTCCTGTCCCTGTCTCGGCTCCAAGTGCCCATACCGTCTCATATTCTGGCCCACCTCCCTCGCCGCTATAGTGTCCATTCTTTAATTTTGAGTATCTTGCGCATGCGATGGCGCATCCCCAGCAGCTTTCCTCTATGGATAACTTCTTATCTAGGATTGTCTCGGCTATGGTTTCTCCACTGATATTTTCGGCCTCTTGGAATACACCTGTCTGGAAATTCCTGGTTGGGAAGATTCCTGAATTATTTATTATATTTACTAGTATTGCTGTTCCATAGGTCGGTAGTCCTTGGCTTGTGACAAGGCTTTCCTTATGTTTGATCAATGCTTTTTTTGCTGCGTCTCTGAATGCATCGATATCAGCTGGCTTTGGCTTCAAGTGTCCTCTAACAGCTATGGCTTTTAATTTCTTTGCTCCCCATACAGCGCCATGCCCTCCCCTGCCAGCGGCTCGGTTTTTATCATTCATTATACTAGCGATCTTAACTAGGTTCTCTCCAGCTGGACCGATACATGCTACTTTAACATTATGGGCATCATCACCTAGTTCTTCTTTTAATTCTTCTATGATGGTGTCGGTGGTTGAGTGTACATCTAATCCCCATAAATGGGTTGCGTCTCTCAATTCTGCTTTACCATCATTTATATATAGATAGACTGGTTTAGTTGATGAACCCTCGATTATTATACCATCATATCCAGCGAACCTAAGCTCTGGCCCAAATTTTCCACCGCTTTGTGAGTCATGGATTGTGTGGGTTAAGGGGGATTTTGTAATAGATGCCCATCTGCCTGGTTCGGGGGCGCCAGCGACTCCGGTTAATGGCCCGGCCATAACTATAGCTTTGTTTTCTGGGGATAATGGATCTACTTGTGGGTGGACCTCTTTAAGCATTATATATACTCCTAATCCCCTGCCACCTATCCAGTTTTTTAGGACATCGTTTGGCATTGACTCAGTTGTTAGTTTTCTAGTGTTTAGGTTGACTCTAAGGAATTTATTCCAATAGGTTCCTATTGGCATAGAATCACCAGGTTATTAATTAGGTCTACATATATATGTTTGGCTGGAATAAATAAAAAAATTTTATAAATATTATAGTTATTCTAATTGACATTAATGTAGTAAATTGTTTAATTGTATGGGGTTTGAGTAGATTGGTTAGGTTAGTCTATGGTGAGTTTGCCGTATCCCTTGTGGAGGATAGTCATCCTAGGGAAGCTATGGTCGAGGTGACTCGTAGATGTAACTATTCGTGTCTGTATTGTTTCAGGGATGGATTAGATAAATCGTATCTTATTGATATGGAGGAATCGCTTTTCCATAGGTTTATTAACATGGCTAAGGATGCAGGGATTGAGAAGTTGGCGTTTACTGGTTGGGGGGAGCCTTTATTACATCCTAATATTCTGGAGTTTATTGGGTTGGCCAAGGAGAATGGATTTGATGTTCTTGTTAATACGAATGGATTCTTTGTGGCTGAGTTGGCTAGGGATTTAGTGAAGATGGGGGTGGATGAGCTGGTTATTAGTGTTGATTCGGGTGATGAGGATATTTATAGGAGTATTCGTAGGGGAGGTGAATTAAGTAGGGTTGTTGAGGGTTTGGAT
>WAJV01000017.1 GCA_015523725.1 Candidatus Geothermarchaeota archaeon | reverse complement strand
GAGGTAGGCAATGCCTAAGTTTGATACATGGTGTGGCGGTTTCCTTGTTATATCTATTCCATCGAATATTATTTTACCACTATATATGTTGGTTAAACCCATAATTGTTTTTAATAAGGTAGATTTACCGCTACCATTAGGTCCGACGATGGCTGTTATTAGGTCTTCCTCGAATGAAGCATCTACATCGAATAAAACTTGTAATCTTCCGTACCCAGCATTTAAATTTTTTATTATAATTGATGCCCCCATCTCTAGACCACCACAGTCCCTAAATAACTTTCTATAACTTTAGGGTCATTCAATACTTGGTCTGGATCTCCTTCAGAAATTATTCTACCCATAGACATCGCATATACGTGGTCGACATATTCTTTAGCTACCTCTAACCTATGTTCGATTATTAAGAAAGTCTTTCCATAATTCTCTATTAAGTTTCTGATATGTTTGAATATTTCGTGGGCTAGAGTTGGATTTACACCACCAACTGGTTCATCCATTAAAATGGTCTCAGCCTCAGTCATTAACGCCCTACCAATCTCTAGAAGTTTTAGTTGTCCGCCGCTTAATGTATCTGCTCTTGCATCCTTTAGATGATATAGGTTCAATAGCTTCAAAATATTTAAGGCTTTCTTAACTACATCTCTCTCAACTTTTTTCCATTTATTCCTAAATATGGAAAAAATGAGTTTTTCTCCTGGATTGAATCTATATGATACAAGTAGATTATCTAATACTGATAATTTTTTGAATGGTGATGGAATCTGGAATGTGCGGGTTAAACCCATGCCAACCCTTCTGTGGGGAGGTATTCTAGTAATATTCTTGTCTTTATAATATACATCTCCTCCATCCACTTTTAAGAATCCAGATAGGCAGTTAATCAGGGTAGTCTTACCACTTCCATTCGGACCTATAATCATGGATAATCTTCTCTCTTCTACACTCATCGATACGTTATTTACAGCTACTAATCCACCAAACCTTTTCGTTAGGTTATTAGTCCTTAATATTATTCCCAATACATCCACCTTATATGATGTTATTAATTATATTCATACAAGTCTAAATATAAAAATAAAAAGTGAAAGTGGAATAGAGTGATTAAAATAGTCTTACTCCGGTATACATTATTCCGATGTCTTTGATTACTTCGGTGAAGGAGGCAAATATATTTTTGACGATGTTTGTTAATTGAATTGGCAGATTCTTTAGGCTGAATCCTCCTATTTTGGGTATGTTTGGTATAGATACGCTTGCTGATGATGTGCCGGATGGTAGTTCCCATCCGAATTTGGAGAGGTCTGGCATTACGTTCCAAACCACTTCACCAGTGGATACTTTTACTACTGCTGCGTCATCAATCCAATCTATTCCCCCGCTTTCATTCAATCCTACGAACTCGACATTGTAATCGGCTGCCGCCCTATCACCGTTCTCATCAAGTCTACACCATCCAGTTACTCCGAAGTAATTGTTTGCAACTATTGGCACTACATCTTTGATGACTTCACCATCGTATACTCCAGCCTCTATTATTGATAGCGCTGCGATCCATACTGCATCGAAAAATGCCGCTCCATATGCTCCCGGATCTTCACCGGTTATACTTCTATACTTCTCCGAATATTCCATCCATTTAGCTGATTTAGTTGGTGCATATATTGTTGATATATGTACAGTCTTGATGGCTTGTTGAGGTGAATCTCTAACTACAACATCTTCACCGACGTATCCGTCGCTGCCGAACCATAATGTATTCATAAGTGTATCATAATCGGCTGCTTGCTGCAATATCGTAGCAATCTCGTCAAAGGTGAATGTCTGTACAGCTACATTATTTCCATATTTCTGTTTGGCTTGAGTTATGAGGTCATTTAATTGCGCAACTTCGCCGCTGAATTCAGTTGCATCGGGGCTATACCTAACTTCCCCAGCTATTTCTACGCCGAATTCAGGCGCGAACTCCTTAAATTTCTCTGCTAAACCGTCTCCCCAAGCATCTCCCCTATATATTAGTACCACTGCCTTAGTACCTAGGTTCTTATGAATAGCTAATAAAGCCCTTGACTGTAAGTTATCCGTTGGAACTAATCTGAATATATAGTCATTTGGTATGGCTAATTTGGGACTGGTGGAACCTTCACTAATAATTACTATATGATGTTCATTAGCATAATCCATTACGGCTTGTACTGAACTGCTCCACCTAAATCCTACAGCAACCCTTACTCCTTGTGCATATAACGTCTGAAGTTTCTCAAGTGCTAGATTGGGAGACCTTTCAGCATACT
The DNA here is from genome assembly GCA_015523725.1 of Candidatus Geothermarchaeota archaeon. Classification (GTDB taxonomy): domain Archaea; phylum Thermoproteota; class Nitrososphaeria; order Geothermarchaeales; family JDFR-13; genus WAMZ01. The sequence goes on along the minus strand of WAJV01000017.1, from coordinate 3,166 downwards.
CATATAATAGGTCTATAGTAAAGTTTTTATGTAGAACATTATGGATATAGTTATTTATATCAGTCTCTAACCATTGTTCCTGTGCTGGGTCCTGCCTTGGAGCAACGCTTCCAATCATGACAACTCCAATTGGTATCGTTCCGCTTAGACCTTGAGGTTTAGTAGTGGTTGTTGTAGTGGGTGCAGATGCCTGTCCAATAAAGTATCCTCCTCCTAGACCAATCAATAGTAGAACTACAGATATTATAGCCCAAACTCTATCCTCCATAACAACACCTTATAAATTCACAATAGGGATATAATAAAAAAGTATTAATCCTAAATAAAAAGATTTAGAACGATATGTAACATCTATTGATGTTTTTTAGTCTATCATAAAAAGTAGTGTTGTATACATATATTGATTTGGTAAATAACTCTATTTGTATCAAAATATTTATTAAAGATGTTTGGGATTCTCAATTTAAAATAGTCTGGATGGAGGTAATTAATTAATGCCTTTTACCCCATTGATTGTATTGACACATGCATTCATATTCTCGACGTTACTAGCATTTTTGACACTTGGTTTCAACCTTACATACCAAACTGCTAGAATACCTAATTGGGCTCATGGTACATTCGCGGCGTTGGGGGTATTTATAACCTTGACGGTTGCCAGAGTATGGAATATGAATCCATATGTGTCTCTACCAATTTCTTTTATGGTTGTGGCTACACTTGGGGTCTCTGTATATCTAGGTGTTGTCTACACTTTGAAGAAGGCGGGTGCACCAGAGATAATATTGCTTATATCGACTCTAGCTGTTGATATTGTTTTAACAGCTTTCTTAAATATAATAGCTGATTATCTAATGTTTGTTTATAAGGTCTCTAGCAGGATATTTATTCTTCGAGACATGGATGTAAAATTGTTCGGCTTACCTGGAATATTAATAGTCGCCCCAACATTACTCGTGGTTTTTACGGCGATATTTAGTTACATGCTCTATAGAACTAAGTTTGGTATAGCGATGAGAGGGACAGTAGAATCACCTGAGTTAGCGTCTATATTGGGAATAAATACTGACAAAGTTAACCTAGTTTCGTGGTTTATAACTGGTGGTTTGGCTGGGGTATCTGGGGCCTTGCTTCCTCTATGGTTTTTATCTGATCCTGGTATTGGAACGATGCTCATTATAGACATTTTTGCTGCGAGTATATTGGGTGGAATTAGGTCGGTTTATGCAGCGATATTAGGTAGCTATATAATTGGTTTGACTGAGGTAGCGGGCACTGCCTTTCTCTCTCAAATAATTCCGGAGGTGGGTGGCGTTTCCTTATCTTCATATAGATTATTAGTACCATTGACTGTATTAGTTATTACTTTGATGTTTATGCCGCGTGGATTATATGGTTTTTACGAGGATTATAAGGAGAGAAAGATAAGGCCAAAGGAGGTGGAGGCCTAATGGTGCTGGTTTTTCTACAGGTTCTAATAGATGTGACCATATTTTTATCTCTATATACAATTGTTACTACCGCGCTTAACTATCAATACGGATATACAGGTATACCAAACTTTGGATTGGCTTTCGCAGTCGCTGGTGGGGCATATATTACGGGGTTCCTTCCAGGTAGATTGGCTTTCCTATTAATTATGCCAGATTCTAAGCTTGACTATGTAAAGGATAATCCAACCATAATGACTCAGATTAATATGGTTTTAGGCAAAGACCCTATGTTAAGTATAATGTTATTAGTAGTCACTATTCTCGGTGCGATGGCGGTTGGAGCAATCTTGGGTTTTATAGCGACCATGCCGGCAATTAGGTTGAGGGCAGATTTCTTAATGATGACGCTTATTGCTTTCGCTGAGGCTGTTAGAATAATCGGTATGAATTATGAGCCATTAGCTGGTGGTACGTTAGGTATAGGTGTGCCTAGGATGCTAAAATGGACGGGTTTAAGCGCCGATCTACAGAATCTTATTTTAGTTGGTGGATTAGGTTTAATTGTCGTCATTATTAATTGGTTTATGTTACATTCTCCTTATGGAAGGCTCTTAAGGGCAATTAGGGAGAGTGAGGATGCCGCTATCGCGGTAGGTAAGGATGTGAATAGAATAAGGATGGAGGTTATGGTTGTTGGTAGCGCTATTGCAGCGGTAGCTGGTGCATTATCAGGAATATACATAGGTAATGTTATTCCGCCTGCATATACTAGATATGATTGGACTTTCTGGCCCTGGCTAATGCTTATGTTAGGCGGTAGGGGTAGTGAGATGGGTGCATTAGCGGGAACAGCATCTATAGTAGTAATAAGAAGGTTAGTAGCAATCTATAAACATGGTATTCAACCCTTCATTCCTTTCGATGTTGTTTGGCTTGAGAGAATGGCGCTTGGGATTGCCTTTTTGATAGTAATGATATTTAAACCTGAGGGTCTTCTCCCTGAACGTCCAATTAAGATTAAGGGAATCCATGATTTATCCGAGGATGAATTAAAAGAGGAATAGGTGGAGGTTAACCATATTTAGATAATTTTTATCTCGTGAACTTTATTCCAACTTTTTTCATATGCCGTAGGTATTTCTCAAATAGATCTTTGTTTAACCCATATTCCTCTGGATAATTGACCCCAATCTCTCTAGGCATATCCCCATTTAAGGCCATTATTGTAAACCTGGATAAGTTGAATCCTGTTGTCTGTTGCATAGCTGTCAATCCTCTCTCTTCATCATAATATGTCACGTTTATGTATCTAAGTACCTTATCTCTTTTTTTACCGATAACCATTGTTAATACCTTGTCTCTTGGATCGCGTGTTAATATCCTATTCAATAATTTTGCCATGAATATAATAGGTACTATTTTTTTGCCATTCACCTCTATTTCATCTTTAGATAATAGTCCAATATCCCTAAGAAATTTTATCTCCTGGATATGCCCTTTCCACCTCAAACTATATTCAGCCATATTTGGGACATCCTTGAAATTAAAGAGTAGACTTCTCAAGCCGTCCGACAAGAAATATTCATATTCACCTTCGCCGGGAAATTCAACAGTACCGATGTCCTCGAGTGGGTCGACATGGACTATTTTTCCATTAACCACCTTCCTACTTTCTCTGGCATACATTCCTAGGAATCCTATTGGGCTCCAAGTTATATTGGTTTTTAATGGCT
>WAJV01000016.1 GCA_015523725.1 Candidatus Geothermarchaeota archaeon | reverse complement strand
TAATATGGGTTTATGTAAATTAATTAGGGATAGATTGGTTAATAGGCCGTGGCTCTTTATCGTTGAGGGGGAGGAAGACTTGGTTGGCTTTCCAGTTGTTTTGGCTCTACCAGTCGGCTCTGGATTTATATATGGTGCTCCAGGCATCGGCGCTGTTTTTGTTGAGATAACTGATGGCATAAAGGCGGAGGCTGAGTCTATAGTTAAAGAATTGCTTAAATAATTTTTTGAGCTTTGTTGGGTGGTTTATATGGATTGGGAGATAGTGATAAGTTATGACCAAGTGACTTATTATGCTTTGAATAATAAGTTGAATACACGTGTGGTTAGGAGGGGGTATGAGGAGGTTTTTAAGTTAAAGGATAGGATATTGAGGGTTGTTGAGGGAAGTGGTTTACCTTATCCACCTGTATATGTAATTCCGGAGGCTAGGATACTTATACATGAGGGTGATGTACAGGCGGTGGTCTATGCAGATGTTAATTATAGGATAACAAAGAAATATGTTTATCCTATTGTTGAGGTTTATCTTCCTTTCTTATTATATGCAGATTCAAATTTAAAGACCTTGGTATTGGCACATGAATTTCTCCACTATATTTATTTGGCTGTTAGATTCGTTACTTCGGAGTATTTGGCTAATCCATTGATATATACTGGTGATTTAACTGGGAGAGAGATGTTGGAGGAGTTGTATACTGTAAGCCCAGCTAAGGTGTTTAAGAATAAGTGGTTTCTATCTAGGATTGAGAAGTTAAATGAGGCTTTGGAGAAGAGTAGGTTAGGTTATCTAGTTAGGAAGAGGTGGATTGAGCGTGGATATCCATCTAAAACGATTTTTGCAGATGATTTTAGGATAAAGTTGCCTATGAGTATTTGGTCGAATATGTATTTTCCAGAGGAGGTTCTCAGGAAGGCAAGGATGCTTGGTTATAGTAAAGTTAAGTAATTATTAGCTTAATACAGCGATTTAGTTAAATCTAGTTAAATTATAATTATAGTGTAATTATTTGATTGTTAAGCAAAAAATTGTTCATAGATTAGGTGTTGCTGGTGGAGTCAATTTACAGATCGGCTCTAGAGTATTTCAGTGAGCTACTGGGTAGGAGTATCTATGCCGCACTTGCATATGGTTCTAGGGTCGCTGGATATGCGACGGAGGATAGTGATTATGATATTATATTGGTTGTTGAGGATTACCCTAGTCTAGTGCGTTATTATTATGAGTCGGTTGATGGCAAACCTTTTTCAGCTTTGGTCGTGGATAAATTATTCTTTGAGGAGGATGTTTATCATGCCAGGCATGGTGAATTTGTTGCTGGTAGATTGTATACCGTCTTTATTCCATTAATTAATCATGAGTATATTGAGTCTCTGGAGACTGCTTTAAAGAAGAGAACTATATTGGAGGAGTTATGTGACTTAGTGAGTAGGTATGGCAGTCTAATGAATTATATAAATATTCCTTTGATGTATTTCCTGTTTTCTAGATTGAGGAGGAGGATGCTTGCATATCCACCAGTTAGATATAGCTATATTAAAACATTCTTCGGCGACCGTGGTAAGGAGAATATAGAAGCGAGTCTGAAGGGTTTCAGGGTGGCTGCGGCTGATTTGGTCAGGGATGGTGTATTAACTCAGGTGGGTGACGATGTATTTAAATTGTCATCGAGGGATCTTTCATGCCCAAATAGGTTTTTGGTTAGGTTGAGGTATCTCGAGAGAGGTATAAAATCCTATATTACTCACGGCCGTTCGGCTAGGGTCCCACCTAAGATATTTTTACAGGAGTTCCATTCTAAGATTAGGCGTGGTGTTGGCGGTGAGCTTCCTAAGCCTCTAAAGGATCCCCATATATTGATTCATATAGATGGTGTTAGGGTCACTAGTTCCACTAAGAATGTTTATCAGGCGTTGAAAAGCATATTTAGCGACGAATTTATCCTTGTGAGAAGAGTAAAGAGAACTGGATTATTTAGCAATACTTATATTATCAATATTGAGAGCGGTGATGGAGGAATTAGACGTATAGTGAGGAAGCACTTTAGTTATACAGATATATTCAAATGGGTTCTTCTGCAGATTTGGTTGATTGATATTTGTAGATTTAAGATATCGCCGTCCAACCGATTTATTAATGAGGTTAATTATTCGTTGAGGATTGGTGGGCTGGGGATAAATACATTCAAACCCCTCTTATTTTCATGGGGTGATAAATCTATATATTCTATGTATATTAATGGGGTTAGGGTATCCGAATTACCTTTGAGATATGATAAGGATTTAGTATTAAAGATTATTTATAATATTGGTTATTTACTTGCAACACTCCATGGGAAGGGATTTAGAATCGGTGATTTGAAGCCACATAACATTATATTTGATGGAGATAGATTGTATCTTACTGATTTGGAGCAATTTAATGAGTATGGAGATCCATGTTGGGATATCGCTGAATTTATATATTATAGCTATATATTAACCTCTAAGTACAAATCTGTGCCGATTGAAGAGTTTATAGAGGCCTTTACCGAGGGTTATAAGCATGGTGGTGGAGTTGATAATCTTAAGAGAGCCTCTTCGTTAAAGTATTTGAGACCTTTTTTAATTATTTCTCCTTGGAATCGTCTCCATAAGATACGCATGAGTCTTAAGAAGATGTCTACTTAAACTCGGTGTAGCCGCATTTTCCACATGCGTATCTATCGGGGTGTTCTGCTAGAAAAACTCCCGCTCCACATCTGGGGCAGAATCTATGGGTTCTAACTAATTGATCACCCTCTATTTTGTAGAAAGTCCATACTTTGGGACTAGGCCTCTTCGCCCTTCTCTTTGGATTCTTCTTCGCCAATCTTTATCACCTTCCTCCGATGCGGAGGTTCTATGGTAGACCAATCTATCCCATCTGGATAGTAATATAGTAAACCATTAGACGTATTCTTACCTAATAAAGTCTTTATATATATGAGTACCGATTTTTCAGGATCTATTGATAATTTGTTAACTAGTTCCTTGAATACTTCTACTCTACTTGGCGTGGGACCTCCTTCATGTTTTATGATGAACTCATACTCCACTCTATTTAGGAATTTGTTATCTGTCTCCTTAATTATCTCTATCTCCAATCCTAACACCCCACTTAATAAATGAATTTTTGATGCGATTAAATTCTTAGTAGGATAATAAATATAATAAATTATTTAAGGTTTATGCATCTACTTCTCGCTATATTTAGTAAAAATCATTTTTAGGAGTATATTCATTTTTTTGAACAATATATAGAGGCATAAACCCTTTTTTGAGTTAAAATTTAATATAAATTATCGAGTAATAATTAAAATTTTGATGTAATATGTTTAGAAAGATATCTTCTATTATCTTTATATCATTATTCCTACTATCGATATTAACTGTATCCAGCGTCTCTACACCGGTTTCAGCTAAGGAATTGCCTTCTACACTTGATGTAAGCATAATCGGCCAAAAGATTACAAAACGTCTCTCTATGATGAAGAATAAGAGGCTTCTTGATAAATCCCTTGTTGTTACAGATTATCCTGTTAGGGTTGTTGGTATATTACGGACCGAAGCTGATTTAGAGTTGCTTGCGAGGCATTTCAAGACTCTTCATTTCTCCCCTAAGCTTGGTTCAATTAGGTATATAGTCGGCGTCCTTAAACCGGGAGATCACACGGAACTATTTGAATCCGGGGTTCTCTTAATGTTAACTAGGGATGTTCCGGTCACTGTTCCTGGTGACGTGGGTAAGGCTTTAATGAAAATAGTGTATGAAAAGGACTTGAGTCTATTAAATAGGGTGGAGGACTTAAGGAAAACTCAATATGAGGTTCCTATGCCTGAGCTAGATGGGGCGATTGGTAGTAGGAATTATGAGCCCAATATGTTATGGGTCAATCAGATATTGGGTTCCGCTAACGTATGGTCAACTTATGGTATTACGGGTAGTGGAGTCACTGTAGCTATTGTTGACACTGGTGTCGACTATGGCTCGATGGGTCTTGGATACGATCCTACAGCGGTTGCTAGAGATATTACTGGTAATGTATCTGCTTTCGACGCCGATGCGATAGGTATCGCGATAACTAATATTACTGTCCAGGCGTATGCAAGTGGATCAGACGTATTTATAAATAGCTCTGGCACCGATCCACTAATATACTTATTTGGTTCGCTTGTTCCCTTCAGCGCAATAAATGGGACTCTGTGGATGGCTGACATGAATGTAACGGGCATATTGAATCCAGGTGATGTCGCTCATTTCGGCTTAATGTTCCAATTGTTATTTGGTCTAGACGTATTCCCAGTGTTGGTTGTAGATAGTGATGCAAATGGAGCATATGATACTGTCTATGTAGATATGTCTTTCGATTGGGTATGGGAGGGTTTGGATGCTATAACTGGCTATGGCCCCACAACCTATGATTTTAGCTTCGCTGATGAACCTGCATTGACTCCTGGCGGGTGGAGTGTAGGTGGTAGAGACTTTGACGGAGACGGTCTATATGATATTGATGTCAGTTCACTCGGATTCGGCCTAGACGTATTTGGAGTGGTGCCAAATAAATATGACCAAGGCTCGGTATTGAAGCCAGTGGATCCATATGGAAACTATAGTGTATTTGTATATGACTGGTATGGCCATGGAACTTCATGTGCGAATGTAGTAGCTGGTAGGTCGGTTCCAGGCCTGGATGGCTTCAGTGGAGTTGCTCCTGGGGCATCAATCTTGGGTGTTCCAGCTCTATTAATAGGTGATATTATCGAAGGTTGGTTGTGGGCAGCAGGCTTCGATTTGATTCCTGGAACGGAGGGTTGGGGATATGTAATAGGATATGGAACTGTATATGGCTGGTGGACATACACTGGTGTACATAAAGCGGATATAATTAGTAATAGTTGGGGATGGTCTTCATGGGCATATTACTTCTCATACTTTGGTCTCTGGTGGTATGATGCATTAACAATCCTTGAGGATGCCTTGATGGTTCCCGGTTATCTCGATCCATATTATCCAGGTACTCTAATGGTTCATGCCGCTGGTAATGGTGGGCCTGGATATGGTACAGTTACAGAACCAGGATATAATACACTGGCGTTAACAGTTGGTGCATCTACGTCTCTAAACTCACTTGCATTATTAACCCAGATGTATTATGGATCCGATGGATACCCCGCTGGAACCGATGGTGACGTAATAGCCTGGAGTGCCAGAGGCCCCAACGTATGGGGTAATGTAAAGCCAGATATACTTGGTATCGGTGCCTATGGTTTGACGGCTGCCCCTGTATCGGCTGGCTATGGAGACGGTTCTGATACATTAACATTATTTGGTGGAACTAGTATGGCTACACCCACTGTTGCGGGTGTCGCTGCATTGGCCCTTGAAGCGGCCCTAGCCAATGGATATACATATGATCCATTACTGCTTAAGCTTGTTCTTAAATCCACCTCAACTGATTTGGGTTATGATGCATTGACTCAAGGTGCTGGGAGAGTTAATGCTACTAAGGCTGTCGCTGTATTATCTAATGAAACGGATGTAGTGACAGGTTCACCTGGTACATACGACAATATATATGATAAAATATGGCTCTCTTGGCTATTATCATCATTCTATTCC
>WAJV01000015.1 GCA_015523725.1 Candidatus Geothermarchaeota archaeon | reverse complement strand
CCGATACGCAACTAAATCAGAAGATAATTCTGGAGACGGAATTCCAAGTAAAATAATACAAGGTTTTGAATAGAAATATTTAGATACTAGTAAACTAAATAATGACTAAATTAGATATATTAATATCAAATGTGTTAAAAGTATATATGACTCAATAAACAATTCACTAATAATTAATTTTTTTAAGATGGTTCGCTGGGGTATGGTTATAGACCTAAAGAAATGCTCAGGATGTATGACATGTGTAGCAGCATGTAAACTAGGAAACGCAGTCCCCCCAGGAATATATTTCACAAAAGTATTCGACTATGAGGTGGGGGAGTACCCCAATGTAAGAAGAAGATATCTACCTGTGTTATGCTTCCATTGTGAAGATCCACCATGCCGAGAAGTATGCCCAACGGGAGCTACATATAAAAGAGACGATGGAATAGTATTGGTAGACTACAGTAAATGCATTGGTTGTAGATACTGCATGATGGCATGCCCATATGACGCCAGGGCATTCTATGATAGAGAAAGAATGTATTATTATGACGGTGGCCTAATGGAGTATGAGAAGGTTGGCTATGAGAAATATCAAGTAGGGACTGTAATGAAGTGTACTTTCTGCGCAGAGAGAATCGATGAGGGTTTAAAGAAGGGGTTGAAACCAGGCGTAGATCCAGATGCAACACCGCTCTGTGTAATATCATGTATATGTGATGCCAGGGTATTTGGGGATCTCGACGACCCAAATAGTGAGGTAAACAAACTAATTAAGAGTAGGAATGCTTATAGAATACACCCAGAGCTGGGGACAGGTCCATCAGTATATTACCTGCCTCCATAACCGAGGTGAATAGAGGTGGCCGTCGGATATAAATTCCAGACTCAATGGGGTAAAAACCGAGGGTTGCTACTACTCCTTGCTATGTATACAGGTGCGATGGGTGGAGGTGCATACCTAATATCAATATACCTTGGATATATAACGGGAGCAATAATAGGCTTCATACTCCTAGCTATTGGAAAACCAGTATTCCACATCCTATTTCTAGGAAGGCCGGAGAGATTCCTAAGAGCATTCTCCAGACCAAACTCATCCTGGATTAGCAGAGGAATATGGGGACTTACTCTATATATGCCATCAGCAGGCCTATATATAGCACCAAATATAGGTATCCTGACATGGCTAAAGGGGAGCATGATATCCCAAATTGGTCTATGGATATCAATTCCCCTAGCATTCTTCCTAATAATATACGATGGATTCCTATTAGTAGCCTCAAAAGGAATAGCCATATGGAATAATAGTCTACTAGCCATATTATTTCCAGTAGCAGCATTAATAAGCGGAATAGGAGTACTAATCTTCTACTCAGCTTACTTCATTGGAATTGAAGAGTTTATAAAAATATTTGAACAATATGAATTAACCATACTTCTAATAGGTGCATTCACTATAGCCACCTACTTATATTCAGTGAATTATGCCGATACAACATCCAAATATAGTCTACACCACCTAACTAGGGGGCATTACGCATCAATATTTTGGTTCGCAATACTAACGGCCATAGCACTACCCATACTCGCAAATATATTAGGACGATATATAATTGAAATACCTACTATATTGATCGGCTTAGTAGCATTACTCGAACTAATTGGAGACCTTTTACTAAAATACACAATATTGAACGTAGGAGTATATAGACCAATGGTAGATTCTTGGAGTAAAGAAAGTATATATGATGAGAGCTATAAAGTACGCTAAGACTCCTTATACACCCTGACCTTAACTAAATCAGCACCACTACCAATCATATCCACAAGCCTAAGATCCAGTCCGGCCACCATATTTAGATTAGGTATATCCAAATCCTTAGCAAACGGAGTTTTCCACTGCCCAAACTGACCTATAACCACAACAGTATCCGGTCTAACACCCTCCCTAACGATGGCCCTCCCCCTCATCCTACCGAATGGAGACTCTACAACCACAATATCACCATCCTTAATACCAAGCTTCTCAGCAGTCTTCCTATTAATTGAAATCCCCTTAAACCCTAAAACATTCCTCGCCACCTCATACATAAGGGGAATACCGACGTTACTACTCCAAGAATGTTGGAAACTCCGGGAAGTAACTAGCCACAGATTATATTTATCGTCACCATAAACCTCATCCCAAATCTTCGTAAAGTCATAGCACTTGGGTAATGCCTCATACTCCTCCAACTGCCTATCCCACCAATGAATCCCCCTCTCATGAAGTCTACGCTTAAGCTCCTCACCCACTCTCTTCAACCTCTCTTGATAAGGCAACTCATACCTAAGGTTATACATCTTCATTATAGGATGTAGATAATGCCTAATATACGGATATTTAATAACATAGAATCCATGCTCCCTAAACCAATCTAAGCCATGCTCCTCCTTACCACCCGACAACATCCTAGTCGCAGCCCTAGCCAACCTATCCCATATCTCATATGAAGAATATTTTCTGCCCGGCTCCAATCTATAATCATAATCGGCACCTTTCAACTTAATACCCAAAATCACACCATTGTTAATAGCACGATTATACTCACTAAGTATACCAAGTCTATCAGCCAACTCAGTCGCTATATCAGTCATATCCATAACATTATATGGTGGATCAACAACTGGCTGACGAACCGCGAAACCGAAGTACTCCCAAAACTGCTCCACATAATTCTGGCTCCCAATACGCCACAACTGATAACTCTCTAAATCCGTCGCCTCCGGTAAAACTAGATCCGAGTACCAACTAGTCTCATTATGAGTATAAACAAATGTAGCTACGAACGGGAAATTCTTGATTGTCTCCTCTATCAGCCTAGAATGCCACATCGAGGTAACTGGATTAGCCCTATATACCAACCATACATCAGGATAGGTATTTCTCTCCCCGCCATTCGGCGTCTCGTTCATAAACATCCAAGTAAGGGGAGTCGGGCCCAGGAATGGAGACCAACCAGTATTACCAACCAAAGGAACTAAATCAGTATAATATCCTCTAGACTTAGGTGGCGCAGGCCAAGCCCCCTTCTTCGTCGGATTTAGATTCTGATACATAAAGCCATCCGGCCCAGGCCAAACACTCCCCCACCTATCATGATGAGGCTTATTCAACCTAACACAAGTACCTATTAATCCACCCGGCACCTCCAATGCTCCTACCATAATAGCTAATACCGTCCTAGCCCAACAAGCCTGATAACTACCCCAACCATTATTCACACTCTTACCCAGTATAATGGCCACAGGCCGATAGGGCATCTCATAACCATCAATAGTTATTTTAGCCCCAATATTAGCATTCTCCACAAACTCTCTAGCAATTCTCCTAATCACATCAGGCGAAACATCACATATCTTTGACGCCCACTCCGGGGTGTACTCCTTCATATGTTCTATAAGGAGTTGGAAACTAGGCTTAGCCTTCACAGAGTCATATTCATAGACCTCATCATCCGGCCCAAGCTCAATCCCAGATACTACATATTCACCCTCGATAGCCGGGTCCCTAAGACTCTTGTCATCAAACACCTTCGCCCGATTATCATGTAAATCATATATAAGCGGCTTCTTAGTCTCAGGATCCCTAAGGAAATAACCCTTTGGACCAACCAGATAGGGACTGTTAGTCATATTCTTCAGGAAATCAATATCAAGTTTCTCCCTCCAATCCATCTCATAAAGTATCACATGTATCATTGCATATAGGAAAGCAGCATCGGATTTAGGCCTAATTGGAACCCACTCATCAGAACTTGCCGCAGTAACGGAGAGATGTGGTTCGAACTGAATCCTCTTATATCCCCGCGCCCTAGCCATGGCATGCCTATAGACCCCGGCAACACCTCCCGCTGCATTAGTGTTATGACCAAAACTCAATACATACTTTGTCCTTGGAGTATCTGGAACTACTAGGAAAGCTCTATGCCAGAGCTCACCAAATAGATGCTCAGTATGATAACATTTAGTTCCCTCACCACTTCCTAATGTAAAGTCGATTGGACCGCCCCACGCAGCCAAGAAAGCTGGGAATGTACCCATATATGAAGCCGCGATACCACCCGAACCTAATGTAACTGCAAACCTAGGGAACCCTGATTCATCAAGGAAACCATTCTCCCTAATCTCCTTCAGCTTCTCACTCAATAAATCTAGAGCCTCATCCCAAGAAACCTCCTCCCACCTAGGGTCGACATCCTTCCCCTTCTTTGGATTCCCTCTAACTAAAGGAGACTTCACTCGATGGGGATTATATAATTTGTGAATCAATCCATACGCCTTTACACACACCCTCCCATTTACAGGATGAATATCAGCGGCATCTGTATTGGGTTCTATCCTAACAGCCACTCCATCCCTAACTATAACATGTAGCAAGTCTGGACCAGCCACACATTGATTACAATATACGGGCACCTTCTTCTCAATACTCATACATGAAAAATATTTTTTATAATTCTATTTATCGAATAGCATAAACTATTTTTACATTGTTTTATGAAGAGTATAAATTGTATAATTTAATTAAATGATATAGTTTTATAAATAGATTATTAACAATGTTAAGTATTTAACTATGTAAAGAAATAAATTAACTATGTCTAGGATTTTATCAAAATCTATATAAATAAATCTTTAAATAAATATATATAGTCTAAATACTATATTTTATATTGTGATTATATATGACTGAGAGTGAGAAACAGGTCAGTCGGAGAGACTTCCTCAAACTAGCTGCCGCCGCTGGCGTAGCATTTGTCGTTGGAGCTGGAGCGGGATACTATGCAGGTAGCCAGAAAAAACCGGAAGTTATAACCAAAACTGTACCAGGAACACCACCTACTTCCCCGACACCGCCACCAACATCACCGACACCGACAAAGTCTGAAGTAGTGATAGGAGTAATAGCGCCTATGGCAACAAAACAGGGAATGGTTCAAAGAAATGCAGCTGAACTAGCCATCAGAGAAATTAACGAAGCCGGTGGAGTGCTTGGAATGCCTGTTAGACTAGTATGGGGAGACACGAAGCTCAATCCAGACGTAGCAGTATCAGAATTTAGAAGGCTAGTAACTGTTGAGAAGGCGGATTTCATGACTGGTGGATTCTCAAGTGGAATAATGAATGCAATGATGGAGCCTATGGCTGAATTAAAGATACCATTCCTAGCCGATGCATCGTCACCAGGCCATCCAGCAAAAGTCCATGAAGAATATGATAAATATAAATATTGGTTTAGAATTACCCAGAACAATGGAGCTACATTCGCCTGGGACTTAGCGGATATGTTCGATATGCTAGATGAAAAAGGATATGATGTCAGTCACATATATATTATAAGGGATGAACACATATGGACAGATGCTGTGATGAGCTACCTACAACCAGAGTTAGATAAGAGAGGAATAACAGTAGCTAAAGACGTTAAAGTAGGGAGAGGATATACAGAATATGAACCACTATTGGTCGAGGCCAACGATATGGGTATACAAGTAGTAGTACCCATACTAGCAATAGCAGGAACAGGGGACGTCCTAGCAAAGCAATGGGCAAACCTAAAACTAAGATTACTACTAGCCGGCCATGACCTAGCAGCACTGGACCTAGGATTCTATGAAGCAACTGGAGGAGCCGCTGAAGGATATATATTCCTAGCCGACGGCGGCGTAGTGAACACCGCGCCACCAACAGATATGTGCAAACAATTTATCCAGAACTACACAGCTCAATATGGACATCCACCAGAGGCTCACCAAGGATTCGGCGCATATGATGCAGTATATCTATTCAAGAAAGTAGTCGAGATGGCCCACGACGATGGCGTCGAAAATCCATTTGATCCCGATGTGGTAGTTCAATATCTAGAGAAATTTAATCCAGACAACCCAATAAACCTAACAAGAACAATAGCATTCTATCCCCCGGGAGATAAAAACAAATTCGACCACGACTTAGTATGGGGAGACAACTATGTAAGGAATTGGATCTCACAGTGGCAGAACGGAAAGCAATACGTGATAAGGGGTAAAATAAAGAATGCAGACATGATTGAACCCCCATGGTTCTAAAAACACACCAATTTTTTATCACAACAATTATTATTTATAATTTCAAATCAACCAAGATTAGTTTAATATAGAAGTATTGGTGGGATGATGGTAAGTATAAACACAGTAATGATTATTTTATTATATGGAGCGACATTCAGCGGAATCCTAGCCCTCATATCATCTGGATTCACACTCATATTCGGCGTATCAAGAATATTAAATTTCGCCCATGGAGCATTCTTCATGATGGGTGCATACATAGGCATATACTTCGTACAACAGTTAAACCTAGATCCCATACTCTCATCCCTAATAAGCATTATATTAGTAGGAATATTCTCGATAGCGGCCTACATAACAATAATATACCCAGTAATTAAGAATGAAGTAATGACGATAATTGTTACACTAGCATTGGCATTATTAATAGAGCAAGTCATACTCTTAACCTATGGGGAATTCGGATTATCATACCCAAGGCTAGTCGCTGGAACCCTAACCATAGGTGATGTAGTAATTCCGATGGTCAGATTAACCATCCTAGCCATATCCATCCTAACAATACTCGGGCTATGGATATTTATAGATAGAACAAGAATAGGGAAGGAGATAAATGCAGCTTCCCAAGACCCAGAAGGAGCCATCCTAATAGGACTAAATGTAAACAAAATATATGCAATAACAATATTTGTATCCGCGGTGCTAGCGGCATTAAGTGGAATCCTATACTCCCAAATGTATGCAGCAAACCCATTCCAAATACTAAATAGCCTAATCCTAGCATTCTCAATAGTGATACTCGGTGGATTAGGAAGTGTAAAAGGAAGTATAATATCTTCATTCATAGTCGGCTTCATATATATAGCAGTAACAACACTAATCGGAGCGAGATGGTCGGAGTTCATAGCACTAGCCATAATAATAGTAATCCTAATAGTGAAGCCTACTGGGCTATTTGGGGTGGAAGAATGAGTAAATTAAGGAAATATTGGAATATTGACATAGGACAATTATCATATTTAATTGGATTCCTCTTAGTAATGGGAGTCTTACCAATATTCCTCCCCGACACCCTATTATACATTCTGGGTTTAACCTTCATATTCATCGTATTCGCAGTAAGCTGGGATTTTATGACCGGGCTAGTTGGTGAAGTGAACCTAGGACACACTATATTCATAGGCGTAGGCGGATATGTGACAGCATTACTAAATGTACCAACAAGATTCAAGAACACATTTCTAGACATATTAACTAATATACCTCCACCACCTATACCGATAACTATATTATTAGGAGGAGTAATAGCCGCCATAACAGGAATACTTATAGGATTAATAACACTAAGGTTAAGAGGATGGTATTTCGCCCTAGTTACAGCGATATTACCGCTCTTATTCATAAAAGCCACATATGTATTAAAAGATATATTTGGTGGAGAAGAGGGATTCTCAGTAGGTCTAAGTAAAGCCCTTGCGCCTGACACAATAGGAAAATATATTATAACACTTCTATTCATGGCAGCATCAATCCTAATACTATATGGCATAAAAAACAGTAAACTAGGACTAACCCTAATAGCAATCAGGGAAGATAATACATTAGCCGAGGCATTGGGAATAAACATATATCTATATAAAGTATTTGCAATGGGAATAAGCTCATTCTTCGCCGGAGTATCGGGGGCGCTCCTAGTCCACTATAGGGTGACGATATCTCCAGATCTCTTCGACGTGCCACTAATGCTACTGATAATATTAGCAGTAGTGATTGGGGGGCTAGGAACACTGATAGGCCCGATTATAGGTGGATTCCTAATATATCTCTTAAAATATTGGGTTCTAAAGGTGTATTTAATACCCTATATACCCACCACAATCCCGATAAACGATGACATAATCCTCTATATACTACTAATAATTATAGCGGTATTGATGCCTCATGGAATATATGAGAGGCTAAAGAGATTTTACATGGCCATGTAATAATTAGATCTGCTCAAAATACTGCTTCTCCAAACCCCTAAGTGAATCGGTGGTCCCTTCACCCACTATATCCCCCTTAACCAATACATAAATACGGTCGGAAACCTCAAAAGCCAAACGAATATTCTGCTCAACCATTAATATAGTTAATCCAGTCTCACCCCTAATTCTCAACAAAGCATCCCTAATTCTATTAATCACAATTGGTGCAAGACCCATGGAGGGCTCATCCATAAGGAGTAGTGTAGGCTCAGCCATAAGAGCCCTACCAATAGCAACCATCTGCTGCTCCCCACCACTTAAATTCTTACATGGATTATTTCTACGTCTCCTAATCTCTGGAAACAACTCATACACAAACTCCAACCTATCCCGGTAATCATTCCCCCTAGCACCCAATATCAAGTTATCTTCCACACTCATATTAGGAAATAGATGTCTCCCCTCAGGCGATATGGATATGCCCATCCTAATCCTATCTATAGTCTTTAATTTAGCAATATCCCTACCCAAAAACCTTATAATACCCTCAGTCCTAACCAAACCAAGGATACTCTTAAGCAAAGTAGTCTTACCAGCACCATTAGGACCCAAAATAGCTACCGTCTCACCCTCATCCACAAATAAATTAATCCCCCTTAAAACTATCGCCTTACCATAATAGGCCTTCAAATCATCAATATCCAAGACCCTCATAAACAAATACACCAACCATAAACTATCCTGTTCCTAAATATGCCTCAATAACACGTGAATCATTAACCACTTCATCGGGCGAACCCTCAAAAATAACCTTACCACTACTCAAAACAGTTACCCTATCAGCCAATGTAAATAACTCTTTCAGTTTATGCTCAATAACCACCAGGGTCACACCCTTCTCCTTTAAACCCTTAATTACCTCAACCAAATCAAGTGATTCTCGAGGGCTAAGGCCTGAGAAAGGCTCATCCAACAGGAGCACCCTAGGATTCATGGCCAAAGCCAAACCTATACTCAGCCTCCTCAACTCACCAAAGGGAAGATCACTAGCCCTATAAAACCTACGATCCCACAATCCCATCTCCTTAATCAAATCATCGGGATCATCCAAGACAACTTGAAAATTTTGATAAACAGTAAGATTCTTAAATACCCTAACAATCTGGAAGGTTCTAACAAGACCCATCGAGACTAATTTATATGGCCTAAAACCAGTCACATCCATACCATTAAAAAACACCTTACCAGTCGTAGGCTTAAGAAACCCAGATATAACATTAAATAATGTAGTCTTACCAGCACCATTGGGACCAATTATACCTCTACACTCTCCCTCCTCAACATTAATATTAACGTCAGATAGGGCAGTCAACTCACCAAACTTCTTAGTCAGATGCTCAACCCTCAGCATCAAATACACCTTATAATAAAAAAGGTGGGAAGTCACTCATTTAGCTTCCTCAAATCAACAACCCTTTTAGCCTTCCCAGTAAACCTCTGTACACTACCCACCGGCTTAAGAACCACATTAGGTGTAACGCCGATAGCATTCCTAACCTTATCAACAATCTTCTTCCTCAATGGCTCAAGCTTAGATAGGTCACCTTTAACCATCTCAAATACCTCTGGATCAGGCTCAACCTCAATAGTTAATACATCCATTATCTTAGGCCTCTCAATCTTAGCAATAAAGTGTCCAGAGGCACCCTCAACACTCAGTATAGCCTCCTCCAAAGCCTTAGGCCAGAACTTAACACCTCTAACCTTAACCATATCATCAGCCCTTCCAAGTATCCTACCCATCCTACCAATTGTCCTACCACAGCTACACTCCTCAGTAGTCCATGTAGTCAAATCACCAGTCCTATACCTAAGCAATGGCATAGCCTCCTTAGTCAAAGTAGTGATAACCAACTCACCAACCTCACCCTCATCAACAGGCTCACCAGTAGCAGGGTCAATAACCTCCACCAACCAATGATCCTCAAATACATGTAGACCATCATGTTCACCACACTCGACAGAGACGCCTGGGCCGATGATCTCGGATAAACCATAAATATCGAATGCCTCAAGACCCAGCTCATCCTCAATACGTTGCCTTAACTTCTCACTCCAGGGCTCAGCGCCAAATATCCCACTCTTCCATTTAAGCTCCTTCTTAGGATCCCACCCCAACTTTGTTCTAGCATACTCAGCCAAATACATTGCATAAGTAGGTGTACAACATAAAATTGTAGTACCAAGCTCCCTAGCCAGCGTCAATTGCCTCTCAGTGCCGCCAGACGAAACGGGTACAACCGCCGCCCCAATCTTTAAGGCACCATAGTGGAAACCCAATCCACCCGTAAATAATCCATACCCATATGCATTATGTATAATATCTCCCTTTTTAGCACCTGCAGATGCATAAATCCTAGCCATAACCTCACTCCAGATATCAATATCACGCTGGGAATAGAAGGTAGTCGTAGGCTTACCGGTAGTACCTGAACTAGCATGTATCTCCAGTACATTCTCTAAGCTCGTGGCCAACATTCCATAGGGATACGCTTCCCTCATATCATCCTTAGTCGTAAAAGGTATTTTACTTAGGTCATCCAATCCCTTAATATCATCTGGAGATAAACCCGCTTCCTTAAACCTCTTACGGTAGAACGGTGAATTTTCATAACAGTACCTAACAAGTTTCCTGAGACGCTCCTCCTGCAACTTCTCAAGGTCCTCCCTCTTCATCGACTCGTACTCAGGCTGAAAAATCCAACTCTCAACTTTCATGGAATCACCATGGAGAATGCTCTAATAATTAATATATTTAATGACTAAATTATATATTTAGTTTCTAAGTTATAGATTTACATCGTTAAATAAGAAGTTTTAATAAATAATTTTTTGCTGGAGACATTAATCAAACATGATCGACTCAACAAAAGTCTCAACCATCGTCCTCAAATGCTCGAAGCTCGATGTCGTTTCCTCATACTCGAGATGTAAATACGGGAAATGAATATCATCGAGAGCCTTCTTATAGATTACATAATCATAGAGACTTGGTTCACAGAACTTAGGAGACAAAAATAGGGCTCCCTCAATCTTCTTATCCCTAATCTCACGCTTAATATATTCCTGCTTATCTATAGATGGATGGAACCTAACAGTTAAGGGAGATGGATTCTCAACATAAGCCTTTGCCAATGAAACCAATGGATCCCCATCAAGATCTACCTCTCCAATCCAATACTGCCCGATTAGGGACTCATCCTCTATTATATATGCACCGGCATCCTCAATCGTCTTCATATACATCAATGGAGGTTGCTCACAGAAATTACCCTTGATCAATATCCGCAACCTATCAGCGGGCCTAACCCTCCTACTACCCACCTCCCTGAGATACTTGGAAACCAATTTATTAAACATCTCCACAGGCATCACAGACCCCGCCTTAACAACCACATAGAACTCAGTGAATGGAATGAGCCAAGGCTTCTCCCTCCTAATCTTCATCAGCCTCTTAACTAGCCTTCTCTTCTCATTAAACTGCTTAATACTATCCCTAAGCCTCTCCTCGTCATACTTAATTCCAGTAACATTCTCCAAAACATCAATTAGACGTTTATACTCATCCACAAGATACTTGATTGCGAGTGGTGTATCATTGTGAATTGGGAAATGCAAATATACAATCTCCTTATCAACAAGATTTCTCTTCATTATACCAGATAAATTCCTAGCCACATCACAAATATTTGAAAAAGCCAAGACATCAAAGGCTTTAAGCCTATCCTCAGCACCAAGCTGAAAAACACTCTTACATATTGTACATACAAATGATTGGGTATGTGCAATCGCTATATCCAGATTAATACGGCCCTCAGCACCATATAAAGCAACTGGTAGAGCATTAAAGGAGTATGGTATCTCGACCGGAAAATAGACTGGAAAATATCCTAAAGCATACCCAGCATTAACATCCTTCCACTCACTAACAAGCTTAAACTCAGTGAAGGAATCCTCATACCACTGCCTAAAAATCTCCAAACTAGATAATTGAGCAGAGACCCTGCTCATCAACTCCTCACCAACCCCTTCTTAACCAACCTTATATAACCTAGCCTAGCAGCACCAATAGCGCCGGCATAATACAATTCATTAGATGCATTCACATCCACACCAAGCTTGGCCTTTAAAGCCTTCACAATAGCAGGATTCAAAACCAATCCACCAGTAAGTGTTAATTCAGGTTCAAGACCCACCCGCCTAAGAGTCGTTATAACCCTACCTACAATCGATAAATGGGCGCCCATCAAAATATCCTCCATCGGGACATCTTGAGTAATAAGGTTAATGACCTCAGACTCCGCCAATACACTACATACCGTCGATATCTCAACTGGATTAGCCGATTTAACAGCAACCTTCCCAATCTCATCTATCCTAAAACCAGTATAATAAGCAATCTTCTCAAGAAAACCTCCACCTCCAGCGGCACACTTCTCAGTGGAAGCGAACTTAACAACTTTCCCCCGCTCATCTATTCTACTAACCCTAGTATTACCAGCACCAATATCTAAAACAGAGCGTGTACCAGGATACAATAAATTAGCCCCCCTAGCCGCAGAAGTAATATCAGTTACATTAATGTCCCTAAAGTCAACCCTATACCTACCGAATCCAGTGGCAACGATATAGTCTATATCACCCTCCCTCAATCCAGTGGCATTCAAAGCATCCATATATATTTCTTTAGCAGCCTTATTAAAATCATAACCAGTCTTCCTAAATCCAGTATACACCAATTCATAACCATTATCTAGAATAGCTATCTTAGTATTCCTAGTACCCACATCTATACCAACTGTATACACCACATCCAACCACCTCACACAACCTTCTGCTTAATCATAAGCCTCTCATTAGCAAATAAAGCCGCCCCAATAGCGCCACAATACATTGTTAATGGACTCCTATTAACCTTCATCTTCAAAAGATCCTCCAAAGCCTTAGCCATACCATCATTAAGCGAAACCCCACCTGTAAAAGTTATCTCAGGAACAATACCAACCCTCCTCAACAACCCAATAGTCCTATTAGCAATAGACAAATGAACACCATACAAAATATCTTCAATACTATGACCCCAAGCCAACTGCTCAAGAACCTCACTCTCAGCGAACACAGCGCAAGTACTACTAATTTTCGTCGGATTCTTAGATGTCAATGAAATAGGGCCGACCTGACTAAGCTCCAAACCCAACGCCTTAGCAGCGCCCTCAATAAACCTACCAGTGCCAGCTGCACATTTATCATTCATTACAAAATCAATTACCTCACCCTTCTCATTCACCCTAATAGCCTTAGTATCCTGCCCACCCATATCTAGTACAGTCCTAGTCTTGGGAAATAGATAATGAGCCCCCTTAGCATGACAACTAATCTCCGTAACCTGAGTATCACCAAAAGTTATTTTAAACCTACCATAACCAGTACCAACAACAAACTTAACATCACTACGGGAAACACCTGTCTTACTCAAAACCATCTCGAAAACCTTATCTGCAGCCTGATTAATTCTTACTCCAGTCATCGTTATAGCGGTCCCAATCAAATTATTTTCATCATCCATTAAGGCCGCCTTAGTATAAGTGGAACCCGCATCAATACCCGCAACATAATATCTAGCCATCAAACCTCCACCCCCTTCCTAATAGATAACTCCTCAAAAAACGCATCAATCCTATTCCTAAGCTGGGCCTCAGCATAATAACGTGGATCCACATGATCAGAATCAATCAACAAGGCAGGAATATCCCTCTCCTTAACAAAATACTCCCTCAAATCACCATGCCCCATAGAGAAGCTCCTACAACTCTTAATAGAATGTATAACCACACCATCCGCCTTATACTCCTCAACATACCGCTCAAGCAGCCTAAGCCTATAAATCATGTTCCAATTACAATAAGCATGAATCATATACTCAGCCAAAGACTCTATGGGCTTATCCGGATTCAACCTAAATGCACCAACATCAACAAGACCAGCAACCTTAGGATACGTAGATGCAACTGCCCTAGCATTCCACCTCTTAAACAAACCCCAAAATCTCTTAAAGAACGGATAATTTGGAACACCCTCAAAAACTATCCTAAAGTCTTCGCGCTCAGTAGGGCCTACACCAGCCTCATAACGCCTCCTCAACTCATCAACCAAGAACTTATAAAACTCAACTGCCTCCGGAGTCCCCCTGATCAATGTAATAACTGACATATAATAAATCGCCTCGAAATACGCATCTATTGGCGATGGAACAAGCTTACCCATTTGAAGAGCCTCCCTCCAATACCTCCAAGCCTCCCTAGAATAATAAACAATCTCCTTCAACCGCTCCTCATCAAAGCGCTTTCCACTAATCTCCTCCAACTTAGGTATAACAACATCCTCCAACTGCTTAGTCACATAGAGAATATCATGGTTATATACATGTCCATTGAAATCCCTATAATACGGAACATCAACAGTCACAACCGGTGTCTTAAACAGATACTTAAGTTGCTCCCACCAATGAATATATACTTGGCATCCAGAGTAACCCAAAAACAATATATCAGGTTTTGGAATCTTACCGATTACGGTATCACCACCCTTCAACAACGCACCTATACCCATCTTAACATATCCACAACAATCAGTCGAGTAGCCGAACTCCTCTGCCGCGGATATTAACTCAGGGGCACCTCCCTTATAAGAGATCTGAAGACTAGTAACCTCCGGATAAACAGGAACTATATCAAACACCATTAATAATTCAATTGGATTACCCATTACGTAAGCATAGGCCACTTTTGCCCCATTTTTAATAGCATTATACATATTAGCATAATATTCACGGACAAGCCTAGCCTGATACCTCCGCGCCTGATCAAACTCCTTATAATCCAATTTACTACCAGCTGCCTGTGAAGATGTTGTCATTGGACCACCAATTAATATAATTTCAGATTTATCTATATAAATTTTTGACTAAATATATAATTAGTTAGAAACCCAGAGGATAGATGGATAATAATTATTCAATCATATATATTAATGATAATCTGGAATAATTTATATGGCATGGGGAGAATAATTCCTGAAAAACCAGGTATAAGGAACTTACAATCAATAAAGAAGGGTAGCTATATATTAACAGTGCCAAAGTGGTGGGTAGAGAAACATGGGCTCGAGAAGGGTGCCAAACTACTCCTAAACGAGGATGGATACTCACTTAGAATATATCCATTAGAGAATATCAAGAGAGAGAGAAGCATCGAACTAGATTACAGCAAGATAGGAGACATAAAAATATTGAGATATATGATACTCACATACTATATGCAGGGAGTCAACAAGGTTGCAATAAAACTAGGTGAAAGTATAGACTATAACGCAAAACAATTAATGAGGGATATGAGACTAGATATGCCTGGAAGCGAGATAATTAGGGACGACTCTGAATACTTGATATATAGCATACCGAGCAACATATACCCAGAATCACTCGATGAGATGATGATGCAACTACACGAATTAGCCGTAACAGCTCATAAAGAATCAGTAGACTCAATAATAAATGAGGACATAAGCCTAGCCAAAGACGTCGTGAATAGAGAGAGTGAGATGTTAAGAATATATAGAAAACTAATAAGAAACATAACGTTATGCAGTATTAATCCAGCGATAGCCGAAGAAAAAGGAATTAAAAGCACCAGGGAATTATTGTCTTACGTCTTAGCATCAAGAGACCTAAATAGAATAGTATACCACAGCATATACATATCAAGACACTTCCTAAGCCTAGGTGAACCAAATATAGATAATAAAGTAAAGGACTTGATAAGCAAGGCTTCCAATAGATCCATAGAGATGCAGCGTCTAGCAGTTGAATCATTCATAAAGAAAGACCTCAACCGCGTGTTTAAGGTAACGACTATAATGCCTGAAATACGTGGATTAGAAGATGAACTAGATAGATTAGTAATAAAGATGACTAGGGATGTGGATAGAGCACATAGGCTTATGATGATTGGGAGAGAGATAAGGAGAATAGCAGGCTTTAGTGTAGCAATAGCCGATGCAGCTGCAAATAGAATCCTATATATTGAATAAAAATCTCTTTAATAATCAGTGCTTATTTAAAGGCCTCCAGCAACCGGTGGAATAAAATAGATTTTATCACCGTCCTTTAAATTATAATTAACATCCTTCACCATTCTATTATTGATCATAACAACCACATCAACATCGAGGGAACCATTGTCATTAGCATAATTCTCCCTAAATTCACTATATTCTCTAATCATTAATTTAACTAAATCAGATAGTTTAGACCCGTAGGGCAAATCCATCTCGACAAAGTCTTTGAAGATGGGAAATGCCTTAACATATACCCTTAGCTTAGATGACATATGAAAAATCACTTCCTCACATATACCACGAAACATTCAGTGCATATCTTTACAGCACAGGACGAACACTCCTCCCTAAACTCAGAGGGATTAGGTCTCTCGAAACGAACCTTATAGCCTAGACTCTCATACAGCTCTTTAACCTCAGACATACGCTCCGGAGAAACTATAAACATCCTCTTCCAACCATTATCGTGAGATACACGCTGATTCATATTCCCAATTTATATAAATTACAGGTAAGATATATAAATTATTACCAATCACTATATCTTTATAACAAATCAATATAAGTATAACTAATTAAAATCCCTATATCTGGTGATAAAGGTTGAGGAGCAAATTAATTACTCTGGATGATTTATTCATTAAATATATAGACCAAGGACAGGATATAGCTCTCGGAGGGGCACTAACTTACAATACTCCATCAGCAATCGCCAGAGAGATAATAAATAGAGACATTGGCGACCTCACCATATATTCATTTATGGGCACATACCCAGTAGATATTTTGATTGGCGCCGGCATAGTCAAAAAGGTAATGGCCCCATTCATAACATTCGCTGAGATGGGATTGGCGCCCTCATATAGAAGAATGGCCGAGAAGGGTTCCCTAGAAATAATTGAAATAGATGAAGTATTCTGGGGATTTGGTCTAAAAGCGGGGGCAGCATCCCTACCATTCATACCGCTAGCATATGGATATGATAACGACCTACCCAAAGTCAATCCATTATATAAAGAGGTAGTCAGTCCCTACGATGGTAAAAAATATGTTACAATTCCACCAATAAAACCAAGCATATCAATTATCCATGTACAATACGCAGATGAATATGGGAATGGAATACATTTAGGTAATGTATCTACAGATAAGATGCTGGCTAAAGCATCAAACAAAGTTATCATTACATGTGACAAGCTAATCACACACGAAGAGATGAGGAAAAGGAATAAAGAAGTAACTATCCCTGGCTTCCTAGTAGATGGAGTCATCCAGCTGGATTATGCATGCCATCCACTAGGTAGTGATGGGTTGTATATGAGGGATGATGAACATCTAAAACAATATGTAAAATTGGCCAAGACTGAGGAGGGATTCAAAAAATATTTAGAGGAGTATATAGCGGGAAAGTCACACCAAGAATACCTGGAGAAAATAGGGTTCGATAGATTGAATAAACTAAGATTGGAGGTGGCCTGATAAATGGAGATAGAGTACTCGACCTCTGAATTAATGGCATGTGTATTTAGTAGAGAGATAAAGGATGGATGGTTGACGATTGTTGGAAACGCCTCATGGGTGCCACTCGCCTCCCTAATGTTAGCAAAAGAATTATATGCGCCTAATATTACTATTTTAAGCCTGGGATACGCAGTTAACCCGATAGGGAAAATACCGTGGGATATGGGAGACTATATGGTATATAAGGAGATAAGCGATGCATTCATAACCTTTGAAGACGTATTCGACCTGGAAGAAAGCGGTAAAATAGACTTATTCTTCGCCGGTGGAATGCAGATAGATCCATATGGTGGGCTAAACCTAGTTGCAATCGGTGAATGGAGTAAACCAAGGGTAAGAGGCCCCGGTACAATTGGGTTAGGATACTTACCTAGGGCAAAAAATGTATTCCTATGGACACACAGTCATAATAAACGGGTATTTGTAGAAAAACTAGATTTCCACTCGTATAAGGGTCATAGAGGATTAAAACCTTTCAATGGCCCCCAACTAGTCGTAACTAACTTATGCGTAATGGACTTCAACGAAGAGGGTAGAATGAGGCTAAGGAGTGTACATCCAGGAGTAACAATAGAGGAAGTATTGAAAAACACAGGTTTCAAGCTAGATATTCCAGATGAAGTTCCAGAGACACCCCCACCAACCAAAGAAGAACTGGAAATATTAAGAAAAAATGATAAACTTGGTATATTAAGGAAACTAGGGTAAAGAGAGGATTGATATGACGGGAACCGTTATATATGAAGAAAAAGATTCAGTAGCTTATCTAAAACTTAGTAACCCAGGCAAATACAATGCTTTAGACATAAATATGCGTAGAGAACTAGTTCAATATCTCGATAAATTATCAGAGAGAGATGATATCCGAATAATAGTTATCATGGGAGATGGTGAACACTTCTCAGCAGGAGCTGATTTAAACTTCTTTAAAGATATATCAAGAGAAGAACTCGAGAAATTCTTAAGGGAACTGGGAACAGCAAACGCGATTGGAAGAAGAATAAGAGAATTAAAGAAGCCAGTTATAGCAGTGGTTAAAGGATATTGCCTGGGAGGCGGATTCGAATTAATACAATTCTGCGACATTGTTATAGCATCGGAGACAGCTGTATTTGGACAGCCAGAATTAAGAGTGGGGCTAATTCCAGGTGGTGGTGGAACCCAGAACTTACCGAGACTAGCTGGAGATAAAATAGCTAGAGAATTAATATTCACAGGAAGATTCATATCAGCAAAAGAACTTGAGAAATTAGGAGTCATCAATAAAGCGGTTAAAGAGGAGGAACTAAATGAAGAACTAAATAAAATAATAAATAAAATATTACAAAAAAGTCCTCTCCACATAGCACTAGCAAAGGAGGCTATAAATATGGCCCTTGAAACACCACTATCAACCGGACTAAGAATTGAATCAGAGATATTCAAATATTTATTCAAGACGGAGGATACTAAAGAAGGAATAAATGCATTCCTAGAGAAGAGAAGACCTATTTGGAAAGGAAAATAAGAAATAAATTAATCATGGAATATCCAGTAGATAAAACATCCCCATGCTCATCACACAGCATTAAAATATTATAAATGGGAAGAAAAATGGGAGATACGACACCAGTTATAGATACGAGTGACTTAATAAAGTATATTGTATTATCCATAATATTAGCCACTATAGTAGACATAGCCATGTTATTATCAGGATATAACTTAAGGACGCAAGACACATTTAATAGGGCATTATCAATTATGGTGTGGGGCATCCTTAGAATGTATACACCTGCTACATCATCAATGATAATTCTAAAGAGTAAAGGAATAAACCCAATAAAATGGTTAAAAGAGAGGAGTGCATTAAACCTAAGGGGGCTATTATACTATTTATTAAGTCCATTAATCGTATTAGCTGCATTAAGCATATATACATTAATTAACTTTATATTAGGATACTTAACACTCGAGAATCTAATAAATATAATTAATATACCTAATATAAGCGAGGCATCAATGTTACTGGTCATAATAATCAGTGCCTATACCGCAAGCATCACGATAAATGCATTATATGCATATGGAGAAGAAATTGGATGGAGAGGATTTTTACAGGAGGGACTAATAAAAAACACGAGAGAGACATATTCACTAATATTAACTGGAATCATTTGGGGAATATGGCACATCCCAGCGATGATACTCCTAGGTTATAATAATGTCGACCTCACAAATAATATATCCCTAAACATATTCAAAATAGTGACCTATATAATCTTCACAGTATTATTGAGCATATCAATTGGTTATATGTACCAATTAACAGAAAACATCTTAATTCCCTCAAGTATACACGGATCAGTAAACGCTTTCTGGAACTTAACCCTACTCATATCAAGAACAGACATAGTTTATATAACCGTATTATCCCTCATATCATGGATTCCAATATCACTCTTGATCAGTATCATATATAAGATTAGAAAAATTAGATAGTTATATTACTCTACAATTTTATCAACATCTAACCAATAATATTTATAAAAAGTTTAGTGTAAAGGGAATTACTTACTTAATGCACCTCTAGCAAGCTTCACCGCAATCATTATAGCACATATCCCCATACCTATGTAACCGATGGTGGATAATGTGTAGGGTAATATTGGATTATGCATTACAATAACCGAATAACTACTGAAGCTCCATAGACCCGCCGAAGCAATTAAGGAAAAAACGACAGCCAACACAATAATGATAGGCATCCCCTCCAAAGTATTGAAGAAACCTCTCTCGACACCACCATCTTTATACATCATGGGTGCACTCATCCAAATAAATAGCCTATCTATCACTTTAGTAACCAAGGCTAATCTTGTATAAATTGGCTTAAACAGTCTGTCTATTCCCAATAAAAATCTATACAGATAGGTGGAGAAACCGAAAAATCCAGTGGCGACATAATACATTAAACCACCATCTGCCTGGTATGGTGGCGGAATATATAATTGTCTCAGTATTATCCCAGCGGTAAACATTGCACCAATGAAAATCAATCCTCCACTCAATAATAGAAAAGGTGCCAAAGTAGACTTGGCTGCGAAAACCTCTTGCCAATGCTCACCCAATACCCATCTATGAAATATCTCAACATTGCCCATCAATGCAAATAGGACTGCATGCATCGTTGTACCCACTAGTAAAAACCAGAATCCCAACCTACCATACCTATCAAACAGCTCATCAACTGGCCTAACCGATAACCCTGGTGTAATAAGGTACATTAAACCAAGGGCACCCATCCCAAAAGCCATCGCACATATATGTCCATGAGATGGAGTCACCCAGGTTCCATGTTCCCACCAATTGGTCCATGGCCAAGTCTGACTCAATCCAAATAAAGCCACGCCTATAAATCCAAACGACATTATCCCAGTTATATGATAATATGCAGGTCTATTCTCTACATTGAGTTCCCTAGCAACCTTATACGACTCTACGATCATTAAGGTTAGGGGAATAACTTCCATAACACTGATCAGACCCCCGAGAATTATCCAGAAGGTGGGTGTACCGATCCAGAAATAATGGTGTCCCTGTCCAATTATACCAGATGTCGCAGCCAAAACAACGTCATAAAAAACATATTTCTCTACAATAGGCCTAACCCTTTCATCTGGAATCATCAGCATTAGGGCGATACCGACAGCCCCGACATAAGCAACCTCTAATGCACCCTCAACCCAATAATGAACAGTCCACCACCTAAAGTACTCACTCAAAGGGACATCTGCTATAAATATATTTCCAGGAATGTATAGGAAAAATACAACAGCGGCACCCATAACCAAAGCCCAAACAGGTATATTCCACTTACTCGGTGGAGGAAGTGTCTTTAATATAGCCGCAGCGAAAACAACGAAAGCAAGGAATAATAATATATCCCAGATTCTACCCATTTCAACAAACTCCCTTCCCTCAACCAACATCGGCTGCCCAAAGAGCCATATATTTACCCCATTCTGAAACAATGGGAATGTTAGATAAGCCCCTATAACGACAACTAAAAGGAGATAGGGAACAGCCTTTATCCAGCTTGGGAAGTCTCGCCCACTCAAGACTGGAACCACATAAATCACTGCAGCGAAAGTGGCTGCGAACAACCAGAATAAATAACTGTCTAAATGATATACTCTAAATACCTGGAAATTAACAATACCAGATAGCATATATGGATTAAGTATGTATAAAGCAAGCAATGCCCCGGCTATCAATTGAACTATAAACAAAATTACAGCCACAGCAACCAAAGGCTTTGCAACCTCTTGACTCTTAAAATCAGCCATGTCATTCACCCCTCGACAACCAGTAGAAGAAACTATATAAAATTAATGCAGTAAATATTACGGCAATAATCCAATAGAATACCCAAGCATCGAAACTCTCAGGCCAACGATCAATAT
>WAJV01000014.1 GCA_015523725.1 Candidatus Geothermarchaeota archaeon | reverse complement strand
GGTTTGGCGATTCATTTTAATGCAGGTGTATATGCATTATCTCTACTTGTATTAGTTTATGATATCTATAAAGTTATTTCCGGTGAGTATAATAAGTCTGATAAATTATATACTCTTGGTTATTTGGGTGTTGTATTTGGTTGGGTTATTTATATATATTCATTCCTGACGGATCAATTTAGTTTAATGGATGTGTATAACTATTCTTCTAGGTCTGCAGATATACTTACTAAATTGTCTTCTTCATGGAGTAGCAACGGAGGCTTCATAATATGGATGACGGCTATTCTCGCGATAATATTATTTGTTAATAGATTCAAAAGATTATCTTTAGATGATAGGTTTGAATTAGGGAGGATTCGCTCACATATCCTTATATCCAACATAGTTATCATTCTCCTTATTTTTGCTATTTATTCAAGTGATGCATTTAGTTTAATGGATGTGGCTCCTGCTGATGGTTTGGGGCTTAACCCTATTTTAAAGACTTTCTGGAATTATATTCATCCTCCTAGTGCTATATTTGCTTATGCACTCGGCTTGGCTACAGCTATATGGGCTTTTAGCGGTGTCGATGAGGGTGGGACAAAGTTTCTTGCTTCTTTTGCATGGCTTATGTCGACCGCGGCTAATTTACTTGGTGGTATATGGAGTTATTATACTCTTGGGTGGGGTGGTTATTGGGCTTGGGACCCCGTGGAGACTGGAATGCTTCTTCCTTGGCTTGTATTGACTGCTTACTTCCATTCTCCCTACATGGGTAAAATATTTAGGAAGGCTTTGCTTTTATTGACTGGTTTCTCGGTCTCGTTTGCTGGTTATATTACGAGGGGTGGGGCTGTATCTCCTTTACATGGATTTGTCGGCGTGTCTTGGACTGCTTTCATATTGCTAATAATTGGGCTTCCATTCTTATTTTATGCATTGAGGCTCTTGAGAGTAGTGGATTATGAGGCTTTCTTCAGCTCCGTCAAATCTTCTTATGAGTTCTCTATGAATGTAACTGCATTCTCCTTAATAGGCATATACCTTATAGCTTTTGTAGGTCTGTCTGTTCAGAGTCTATACTTAGTATTTGTTGGTAAGGAGATTAGAATTAGTGTTGATTACTATAATTATTTGAGTTTTCCTTTAGCCATAATTTTCTTGGCGTTCTTAACGGGGTGTACATTGGATTTTATTTATAAGGAGACGAGGGAGTTGGTTAAAAATATTGTTATACCTACATTATTTATCTCTATTGTGTTAGCTATATTGACTTGGCTTGGTTTTGTTGCTTTTTCGCCTTTGTCTAGTATAATTACTAATTTAGTCATAGCTATGTTGCTGCCTTATGCTGTTGTGGCGCTTATATCTTCTATTATTCATTTACTCAAATCTATTTTTGATAAGTTATATATTAAACTTGGTTTACGTCTACTTCATGTAGCTATACCACTCATGTTTATAGCTATATTGTTAAGTGGACCATTTGCCTATAATCAAGCGTATTTCAAGAATATCTTTATCAGTGGTGAGCAGCCAGTTTATATATCAGGATTAGGATTAAGGATCAAGGATGTTGATTTTAAAGGTCCAATAGGTTTAATTGCATTACCTGGGGCTGAGGAGATTCCTCATGCTCCATTAGTTCCTGAAGAGGTTGAGAGCATTATTTATCTGGAGGTCGTTGGTTCTAGTAAGGTTATACCTGTTAAAGTTAGATTTAATTTCGGTTCGTATTTGAGGCAGATGGGGGCTATAGTCTCTGAGCCAGTCGTCGTAGATAATGGTTTTGACCATATTTATCTGGTTGTCTCCCCCAACTCGGCACTCGACTTATTCTATTTTTATGGAAAATTGATAAATCAATATAGGTTGTCATCGGATAATAATGTTACGAGAAATATTTATGAATATATTTTGATCTTGATGGCCCATGGATTAGGTATTGATCCTAATAAATTTATTAATGATACTCTAGTTTGGAGTCCAGATAATTCTTCGCTTAGATCAGGGTTTATAGCTAATGTTAAGGTGGTTCCAAAGGTTGGTTTGTTATGGTTTGCTGGTGCATTGCTTTTAGTCGGTGAGATCTTTACCATATTTATTGAGAGTCCGTTTGGAAGGAGGTTTTGGCCTAATGAAGTTGGGTAAATTGGGTTATTTGATATTAGTGTTTATTTTGTTGGATGTATCTAGTTTGGCGTATGCTATTGCTTATGGTGGATATCCCCCTAGCCTTCCCAGCGGTGGGGATCCTACATCATATAAAATTCTTTATATTCATGTGCCAATAGCGTGGGTGATGTATTTTTCATTTACTCTCACAATGTTATCCAGTCTATTATATTTGTTTAAGGGAGCTTTGAAGTATGATGTATTGGCTCTTAAGAGTGTATATTTAGGAATTGTATATGGTGTTTCGGCTATTGTATCTGGTATGTTATGGGCTAATGCTGTGTGGGGGGAGCCTTGGAATTGGGATCCACGCGAGACATCTACCCTGATGCTTTTATTGGCGTATTTGGGATATGTTGCTCTTAGATCCTCTATTAGTGATTTGGATAGAGC
The DNA here is from genome assembly GCA_015523725.1 of Candidatus Geothermarchaeota archaeon. Taxonomy (GTDB): domain Archaea; phylum Thermoproteota; class Nitrososphaeria; order Geothermarchaeales; family JDFR-13; genus WAMZ01. The sequence continues at coordinate 910 of WAJV01000014.1, read as the reverse complement.
TAGGGTTATTTCTGCAGCTTATGCAGTCGCGGCTTTTGTTACTTTGCCTCTTAGTTATTTTTCGGCTATAGTTTTTAGGAGTCTTCATGAGCAGTTGCCTAAGCAGCCTATTACTTCTGCCATGTTATCTGTTTTGGGTTTTAGGGTTATTGTTGTGTTTATTTTATATCTGCTTATTCTATATGCTTATTTTAATAGGGGGAGGATGGGCTGATGTATTGGGGGGTTTTTCTTGCTGCTTTAATTTATATCTTGACTGTGGCTACTTCATTATATTTAGTGTTTAGGGGGAGGGATAGGGATTGATAAATGGCCGAATGAGAATAATATTGTTGGTTTTTCCTTTAGTGATTGTTTTCGTGGCTGTTGGTTTCATAAGTTTATATTCTTCAAGTTATCTTAGTGTATCGGATTTAGATAGATTTAATTCCCCTGTTAAGGTTAGTGTTATGGGTAATGTTTCTAAAGGTAGTGTTAGGGTATATGATGGTTCTATATATTTTGTTCTAACCGATGGTCAGTCTAGAGTCGGTGTATATTATCCCGGTGTTATTCAGCTAGATAACTCGACTAGCTTTGCTCAAGTTACGGTAGAAGGGGTTTATTATCCAGATAGAAATATTATAAATGCTACTAATATTCTATATAAATGTCCTTCAAAGCAGCAGATTGAGAAATATAATCAAAGCTATTCGCAGTGATGGTGGATAATTGGATTGCCAAAATATCTGTCTTTAAATAAAGTTGGTAAAAGATATGGGAATAGATGGATATTCAGAAATATAGATTTAGAAATCGATTCTAACGGTTTATACGGGATATTGGGTGATAATGGAGTTGGGAAGACTACTTTGATTAAGGTTGCTTCGGGTCTACTTAAGCCTAGTGAGGGCAACGTCTATATATTAGG
>WAJV01000013.1 GCA_015523725.1 Candidatus Geothermarchaeota archaeon | reverse complement strand
CTTTATCTCCGATGAGAAATAGTATACTCCATTTAAGTGGGTGTAGAATAATGGTTTTATTCCGAACCTATCCCTAGCTCCATACAATACATTCTTCTCCCTGTCATAGAGTAGGAATGCATACATCCCTATGAATCTAGATAGGGCGCCCTCTATTCCCCACTCAGCTATGCTATATAGGACTACTTCAGTATCTGTATCGCTTTGGAACCTATACTTGTCTATGAGCTCCTTTTTTATCTCCCTATAGTTGTATAGTTCTCCATTGAATACTATGGAGTATCTCCCGTCGATACTCTCCATGGGCTGATGTCCTTTTGGGGTTGGGTCTATTATTGAGAGTCGGCGGTTGGCCAGGCCTACTTGGAAGGCTTCTCCATCATCTATGTAGGGTAGTTCTCTATAGGCTTTTACCGTGTCGTCTCCCCTATATACTTGTTTCCATCCATCGTATCTATATAATATGTATCCCTCGTCGTCGGGGCCCCTATGTTTGATTAGGTTGTTCATCATATGGATTACTTTTGGGTCTATATATTCCCCCATTGCAGAGTATATCCCGATTATTCCGCACAAGGCTCTTTATACACCTCTGTTCTTGAGCAGCCCCATCTCCACTAATATCCTCTTTACTAAATCTCTTGTCTCAGGGTCTAATAAATATACTATTATTAGGTATATTCCGGCTGCTATGATTGCAGCTAATCCTATGTATAGACTCCGGTATTTCGGGATATAGTATATTGTGGCTAGGGAGATTATTGCTGCAGTGATATACTTTATAATCTTATTTGAGAGGGCTTTTTTATCGACTATTAGGATTGTCTTTACTCCTAGTAATGTGAATAGGGTTATGGATGATAGGAGGTTTGATAGGGCTAGGCCGGCTACTCCATAGTAGGTATATAGGATTGGTATTGTTACTACAGCTATTATTAGTGATGTCGCCATTGCTTTCAGTATCCTCATCATGTCGCTCCTCATTAATTTATTTAGGTCTATTGTGAAGTCTATGTCTACGTCTGCCGTGCCCAGTATTCCCTTCCAGCTTATTATGCTGAATAGGTTTATGAATGCTGCTATTGATAGTATGATTAGGGGTGTTTGGGCGTCTAGGTATTTATTCCATCCAAATAGGTATACTACTTCCCTAGGGTATAGAGTCATGCCTAGGGTGATTGGTATGGCTGTGAGTAACGTTAAATCCAGTACTGTATATATACTCCTCCTTGTGTCCCTGCCTTTTAGTAGGGCGGGTACTAGGGCTATTGATAATGCGCTGGAGAATTGGACGAATCTCGATGCTCTATATGCCATATTATAGGGTGGGAGGTCCCCGGTTGCCCCCAATCCACCAAGTATAATCAATTGTATATTGCTCAGTAGTGTGTTTAGGAGGGCTAGTGCTATTGGGTACCACATGCCCTTTATCCACTCCCTGACTATTGTGAAGTCTATGATCTCTTCTAGATTGTCTATATTGACTTTGAATAGTGCTATTGCTGTGGTTAGGTTGCTTAGTGTGTATGTTATTAATGCGCCTATTAGCCCCATGTAGTGGATTAGTGGTGCGCCGATCGCCGCTAGGGATATTGATTTCGTGATTGGGTCTATCCATGTGAGGTTTGGTTTTGTCATCATTGTGGTGGTTAGTAGGGAGCCATATATATAGGATGATATTACATATAGGGCCGTTAAGACTGTTACGCCTATATATTTATCGCCGAATATGGGTGATTGATATAGTACTATGATTGATAGTGAGGCCGCTGCCAGTATCGATGCAGCTGAGTTTGAGGCTAATAGTGTCTTTAGATATTTTCCGCCTCTGGCCATCATTCTACCGGCCCAGAATGAGAAGCCGCCTCTCAATACCTCTATTGTTACCCATAGGCTGAGTATGTATCCGAATAGTCCATAGTCGATTCTGGATAGTTCCCTTGCTACATATATTGTGAATAATACTTTTATTGCATATGATGTTATTTGGGCTGTGAAGTAGTATAATCCAGCTCTCCTTAGCCCAATTTTAGACAAGTCTATACACCTTCAATGTTTTTTGCTTGATATTACATGGAGTCCAAGTATGGTTTTTGCATCGATTATATCTTGGAATACTCTATTTAATGCCTCCTTTATACTCATTTTCACGGTTTTAAGTACTTCATCCTCTTCTGGGGCTTCCCCTACATATTTTAGGTCTTCCGCTATGAATAGGTGCATGTATTCGTCGCTATATCCTGGGGATATGTAGAATGAACCTATCTTAATTAGTTTGGATGCATCGTATCCAGTTTCTTCCCGGAGCTCCCGTTTAGCTGCATGGTATTCATCTTCTCCTTCATCGATTCTACCGGCTGGTAGTTCGAGTATCCATTTATCGATTGATGTTCTGTATTGCCTAATTAATATTACCTCATCCTTGTTTATCAAGGGGATTATTACGACTGATTCGCCGAATTTAACTAGGTCTGTATCGATTTCCCTATTATCTATCTTGATCCTCCTATTATATAGCCTTACCCTGCGGCCTCTACATAGTAGTGTGTCCCCCAATATTTTGATATCCATTATAATACACCTTGTAATTATGTATCTTTGGTATGGAGTTAATTATAATAATGTCTGGGTGTGTAAATAATTATTTACCGGTAATTGTTTTCGGTGGATTTACCTATGCGTGGTAAGAAGCTATTTGAGGAGGTTGGGCGGAGGAAATCGGTCTTTATAGCTCATTGGGATACTGATGGGGTTGCTTCTGTCGTTAAGTTGTGGAGGTTCTTCGGGCGTAGAATTCGCTTCTACACACCTCCTATAGGCCTTTATGATATACCTATTGATGAGTTGAGGTCTTTTAGTGATTATGATTATGTTGTTATCCTCGATATGGCTATACCGAGTGATACCGTTGGTTATCTAGCTAGGATGGTTGATGGGGATGTAATTGTATTGGATCATCATTATCACCCGATGAAATCGGCTGCTATTTACATAGATTATGATATGCCCGGTGGAGGTAATTTCTATTCGAATACTCTATTGATAGATGATTTCCTTGGGTTGGAGCATGACTTATTGAGTGTATTGGGTTTGGTTGGTGATTATTATACGAGGGTTAGGGAGCTGGATGTATATAGGTTGGTTTTGGATGTGGGTCGTAAATATGGAATTGGTTTCGATGAGATTTATCGATTAACTCTATTGATAGATGCGAATCACTTGGTAAATGATAGGGAGGCTGTATATAGGGCTGCTGAAGTATTGGATGAATACCTTGATTCGGTGGATGAGCTTCTTAATTATAGTGAGTGGGTTGATAGGTATAGGGCTGTAATGGGTGAGATTGAGTCTATAGCCTCTGATGCGGTGCCTTCGGAGGACGATATTCTATTCCATAGATTTAGCTCCAAATACTATATTATATCAAAGGTTGGTAGGAGGTTGACGGAATTATATAGGGATAAGACGGTTGTACTGCATAATACGGGGTTCAACGATGTCTATGACCAATTATATATTAGGTTATCGGGTAGTGGGGATCTACTGCCCCTTATTAGGGAGGGTATTAGGCGTGGTTATATATGTGGTGGTAAGTCTAATGTAGCCGGCTTCCTCATCCCCAAGCCTGAGGCCGATGGCTTCATTAATTATGCATTAGGGTGGTTGAGGAAGATAAGCTAATAATAGATTATATATAATAGAGATATTTTTGGTGGTTGGTTTGCATAGGAGGGTTCCTCAGCAGTTTTTCGACCGTATTGCGTATCCAGTTATACCGGCTTTTGTTGTGGCTGGTTCTAGGGAGCGGGTTGGAGGTATGTTGGCCGCCTGGTGGAGCCAGTTGTCGTTTAAGCCCTTGCTGATGGGTGTGTTGATTGCCCCTGAGCGATTCACTTATAGGTTGGTGAGTGAGGCCGGTAAATTCTCGATTAACCTAATTGACTTCAAGTATGTTGATTCAATGCCATATATTGGGGATGTCTCTGAGAGGTTCTTGGTGGGTAAGATTGGTAAGGCTGGTCTGCATGTTGAGTGGGATGGGGAGACGGGTATTCCATATATTGCTGAGTCTAGGGCATATATCTTGCTTGACTTGGTGGATAGGAGGCCCTATGGTGATCATGACCTATTTGTCGGGAGGGTTTTGGGTGCATATGCTGATGAGGCGTTTAGGGATGGTTTGTGGGACCTTAATGTTTATAGGCCATTGATGTATCTGGGTAGGAGTAAGAGGCCGGCTAAAGTTAGGAGGGTCTATGTTACATTTGACGGGGTGTTGAGGAGGGAGCTTGATTTCGCTGGGGGTGGTTTGGAGCGGTATTCGAGGAGGAGGTACGCTGTCCTGAATGAGCTTAGGAGGGTTGCTAAAGATTTCCAAGATCTTGAGGGGGATGTGTTTAGGGAGAAGGTTCTAGAGGTCTTGAAGAAATATGGTTTGGGTGAGGATGACTTGGAATATTATATTGAGGAGTTGAGGAGGGGGAGGGGCTGAATATCCAAATATATTGATTAATATTCTATCTACTAACATTATTTAGACTCTTCACCCAATTATTTTTCCGGTCATATGAATGATTGAGGAGACTCTTATTATATTATTACTTAGTGTAGTTGTTTTACTCGGATATTTTGGGCATATATTTTTTAAGAAGACCAAGATACCGCATTTCTTGGTCTTGGTGGCTGTTGGGATATTGTTGAATCAGTTGAACTTGATTGATAAGGAGTCTCTATTACCGATAGTTAGTCTATTTAGTACTTTAACCCTTATCATGGTCACCTTCTATAGTGGTTTGAATCTGGATATTAATGATATTATCTTCCAGAGTGGTAGGGCCTTCCTCCAATCCTTCACATATATAATGGTCAGTGTATTCTTGATGGGTCTAGTTGGTCATTATTTGGTTGGCTGGCCCCTCCTAGAATCATTTATATTTAGCTCGATGACTGGTGGGGAGATAACCGCCGCCGTAGTGATTCCTTTGGTGTTTACTTTGGGGTTGAGGGAGGAGATTAAGGCGCTACTCACTCTCGAGACTGCTATAAGCACGATATTGACGATCGTACTATTCTTCACATTCCTTAACCAATGGTTATCGGCTGAGGCAAATATATATCAGGCTCTTACATCAATCGTGAATAAGTTTACTGTCGCCATTATCTTTGGTGGAATATTCTCATTTGTATCGATGAAGTTGGTTATGAGGTTTAGGGCTGAGGAATATACATTTGTCCTGATTATTGGTGAGCTCCTCCTAATTTATACATTGGTTAAGTATGTTGGTGGGAATGGTGAGTTGGCTGCACTAATATTTGGGCTAATGCTATCAAATAGTAGATTACTATCCAATATATTTCATATAAATTTGGGTGAGGATATATCCATGCTCATATTCAGACTCAATGACTTCCAGGATGAGATATCATTTGTGTTTGAGACCCTCTTCTTCGTATTCCTAGGCATGGTATTCATAATAAAATACTCGACCTTGATTCAGAACCTCTATATATCCACTATATTTATCCTGATTTTATTGGCATCAAGGTATATGGCGGTTAGCTTGGCTAATATTGGGTCGGAGGCCTGGAATTATAGGGGTATTATAACCATATTATGTGCACAGGGAATTGTTCCGGCTTCATTAAGCATATATTTGCTTAGGTTTGATATGCCCCTAAAATATACATTTATGTCCCTCATAACATATATAATAATCCTCACGAACATCATTACCACGGTTGGTGTATGGTTATTGTCTAGATATAGGTTCTCCAGAGTCTAATTTAATTGTTTCTTCATAATTTAAATTATTTTCAATTATTATATATTATTATGCTAAAATCTAAATTAGTGATTATCTAATTAATATTATTCTTTGAAAATTATTTAAATATATATTGTAGAATAGTTTTAATACAAATATATATACTTCTGACTAATTACAAACCATTACAATGATGTTTGTGTGATTTTTATGGCTAATGCTTTGGCTGGACTAACTAGGAATTGGTTAGTTCTTTTTTTAGTTGGACTCTTGCTCGGCTCTGTCGTGACCGCTGCATTTGCATATAGTGGTTTTTCAGGGTTGGTTAGTGAGCAGGATGTGAGGGGTTTATTCAATTCTTTGAGTAATAAGGTTGATGAGATTGAGCAGAAGTTGGATAAGAATTCAATCGATGTCAATGGTGCATTCATAACTGCATTCAACTCTCTTGGTAAGACGGTTACGGATATGAAGAGTGAGGTTGACAAGATTGAGCATAAGCTCGATGTTAATGGGATTAATGAGAGTGGTTATCTACTAAGTTTTCTAAATAGCTGGTTTAAGGAGTTGAATAAGAGTATTAGTAGTATCAATGCGACTACTATAGTTAAGAACTTCAACACGATCAATAATAATATCAATAATATCAAAAAGAATATCTTGGTTATAAACAACAACGTTAAGAACATAAATAACAACATTAAAAATATACAGAATAATCTAACACTAGTCTTTAATTCGACGAAGAATATTGAGTATAATATTTTGAATGTTGTCGAGGTTCAGCTGACAGACATATATACATTTATCACGGTTGACATATACCAGAGTATCCAGAGTCTATCTATCCAGATAACTAATATCCAGAATACATTGAATGAGATTTATGTTAGTATAACGCAGATTAATTTCCTTGTTCAGAAGAGGGTTATAACGGAGACGGTGCCTAGGTCCGAGTCTACGAATCCTTATCATCATGAGTTCTTTGTCCAGATATCGGTTCAGGGTGATGGAGCTGTTCCTGAATCAGGTATTACTAGTGTAACTATATTTAATGCGACTGGTACTTATAGTGTTATGGAGACTGGTTTACCCGGGCTCTATATATTGAGTATAGAGCGTCCTTCATCTACGCCCACTGGACAGTATGTTGTTGTTATCAATACCTATGCGGTTATTACATTGCCGGATGGGAGCACTAGGATGTATAATGGGACTAAGATAGAGACTATATACGTCTTCTAAATATAGTGTAAATCTTAGGATTATCAACCTCTTTTTATTTTTTCCTTTCCGACATATATAATAAATATATATCCTCTACTTATGATGATGGGGTTAAATCTATTTAGTTGGTGCTTATTATGTCTGAGTTAAGGCCGATGGTTAAGGACGCTATCTTATCGGCTTTTGGCGGGGAGTCTATGGCTCATATGCGTTACCTCATCTACTCCGATATAGCTAGGAGGGAGGGCTATAATAATGTAGCTAAGTTGTTTGAGGCGATCGCGTATGCAGAGTATGTACATGCTAGGAATCATTATAGGAGGCTTAGGGGATTGGTTGAGGATGCGAGGGTCTATGCTGGTGCACCCATTGGCCCGGGTAATACGCTTCAGAATTTGGGTCACGCGATTAATGGTGAGGCATATGAGGTCAGGGAGATGTATCCAGTATTTATTAGGGTGGCTGAGTTCCAGGGTGATGAGGCTGCTGCCAAGAGTTTTAGATGGGCTCTGGAGGCTGAGAAGATACATCTGGATCTTTATGGTGAGGCAAAGAAATATGTGGAGAAGGGGGTTGATTGGCGTTTAGGTAAGAAGATATGGATATGCTCCGTGTGTGGGCATACATATATTGGTGACTCGCCCCCCGATAGATGCCCTGTCTGCGGTTCACCTAGCAAGGTATATAGGG
>WAJV01000012.1 GCA_015523725.1 Candidatus Geothermarchaeota archaeon | reverse complement strand
TGATATATCCAGGCGTGAGTTAGTAAATTATTTGAATATTTTGTATAGGAAAGGGTATATGGATAGTAGGGGATATCCTACATTCAAGGGACAGTTGTTAATTAAGGAAAAGGTTTATAATGTATAGAATTATGTTGTTTATAGGTCTATTTTGTTTTCTTTGATAGGATCTATAAATAATATTTTTCTGTTTCTGTTTATGGCTATTATTGGCTTCGCCATCGTATCCTTGGATAATTCAATTAGTTTTGTTTTGGCTTCTTTCCTAATATATTTGTTTGATTTACATTCTACTATGTATATTGTTTCGTTATTTATTGCTATTAGGTCTGCTGGTTTTGAGCCGGCTAGTCTGAAGACTCTGTATCCCTTTTTCTCTAAATATGTTTTTACTCTCCTCTCGAATCTATATCCTTTCTTATAGCTTCTATTCATTTTCAATATACCGTAATATTTATTATTTCACTATTTCTTTATTAAGGTGGTTGTTTATTTTTATCCCTTAATAATCTTTGTAATTCCTGTTGATATGGGGTTTAATTGTTATTGCTTGATGGTGGAGGCTGATGGATAAGGCTGAGAAGGTTATGAATTTGGCTATGAGGAGGGGTTTCTTTTGGCCTGCTTATGAAATCTATGGTGGTGTAGCTGGTACATTGGTTTGGGGGCCATATGGAGTCTTGGTTAAGAATAAGGTTATTGATCTGTGGAGGAGAATGTTTATTTATAATCATGGTTTTCTCGAGATTCAAGCCCCTTCTATAGCGCCTAGGATTGTTTTTGAGGCTTCGGGTCATGTGGATAGTTTTAGGGATGTTATGGTTACTTGTGAGTCCTGCGGCCGGAAGTATCGTGCCGATACTTTGTTGGAGGAGGCTGGTTTAGAGGTCTCTGAGGCATTGCCGCTGGAGGAGTTTGATAGATTGATTCTAGAGAATGATGTGAGGTGCCCTTCTTGTGGAGGTAGGTTTAGTAAATCAACTTATTTTATTACCATGTTTAGGACTACTATTGGTCCCTATTCCGATGCCGAGGGTTTTTTGAGGCCGGAGACTGCTCAGAATATGTTTGTGGAGTTTAGGAGGGTTTATGAAGATTTTAGGAGGGTTTTTCCAATCGGTATTGCTCAGATTGGTAGGGGTTTTAGGAATGAGATTTCGCCTAGGCAGGGGCCTATTAGACTTAGGGAGTTTGATATGATGGAGATAGAGTTCTTCTTTGACCCCAGGGATGATTCATGCCCATATTTTGATGATGTTAGGGATGAGGAGATAAATCTACTTCATGAAGAGTTGTTGAGGAGTGGTGGTTCTGAATATGAGACTATGACTTTGGATGAGGCTTTCTCAAGAGGGATTATTAAGAATAAATATCTGGGGTATTTTATGGTGTTGGCTGTTAAGTTCTTGGAGAAGTTAGGTATTCCAAGGGAGAATCAGCGTTTTAGGGAGAAGTTGGAAGGCGAGCGTGCACATTATGCCGTTCAGACATTTGATCAGGAGGTTAAATTGGATAGGTGGGGTTGGGTCGAGGTTTCTGGGCATGCTAATAGGAGTGATTATGATATAAGCAGGCATATTAAATTTAGTGGAAAGGAGTTATTTGCATTTAGGAGGTTGTCCTCACCTAAGAAGGTTCTGGTTAAGGAGGCTATACCAAGGCCACGTGTTATAAGGGAGGCATTTGGCGATAAAATAGGTGTGATTATGCGTGAATTGTCTAAGTATAAGCCAATTGAGATCTATGAGGCTCTGGATAAGGATGGTTTTATCGAAGTTGCTGGCGTTAGATTGGGGAGTGAGTTCTTTGATGTTAAGGTGGAGGAGAAGGTGGTTGAGGTTGAGCCTTTTGTTCCACATGTGGTTGAGCCATCGTTTGGTTTGGATAGGATTGTTTATGCTGTTCTTGAGTATGCTTTTAGGGAGGTTGGTGATAGGGTTGTCTTGTCTTTACCTCCAATTATTGCACCTGTTGAAGCAGCCGTGTTCCCACTAACAAGGGATAGTGGTTTGGTTGAGTTGGCTGGCATGGTCTATAGAGATTTGAAGGATAGTGGTTATATGGTGTACTATGACGATTCTGATAGTATTGGGCGGCGGTATGCCAGGGTGGATGAGATAGGTGTGCCTATCGCTATTACTATTGATTATAGGTCTTTGGAGGATGATACTGTTACTGTTAGGGATAGGGATAGCTGGAGGCAATATAGGATAAAAAGAATTGATGTTAAGACATTTATCGATTTGGTTCTCTCTGGTTCTGGGTTCGTTGAGGCTGCTGAATCGATGGGCCTTGAGCCGCTGTAATTTATATATAGTCTTCTCTCAGTCCCTTTACTCGATATAAAGAGTCATCCTCTACTTCACTTATATCTACAGTTATCCTTCTTCTCTTCCTCTTCTCGTTCCATAGTCCACATATTCCTTGGGGAATTATTAGTTTGTTGATTGCGCATCCGGCGAATTGGCATGTTACTGGGTCGCAGTCATCTCCAGTGAGTCCACATATTCTCTTTCTACCTCTTATAATTAGGGCCCTCCTCTGGCATCTGAAGAACTTGCATAGAGGAGAGCAATACTTCGATTGCCCGGGTGTGAACATAGCCAGCTAGACCCCATAATTTGCTGAAATCACCAAAATCAATATAAGGAGTATGTTCCTTTATAAAAATTAATTATTAATTGGTGGGTGTTTCTTGGATACGAAATATATATCACATTCTATTGATATAGTTTTTCACGTAGTTTTTTTGCGAATAGTCTGGCTAGCCTTATTGGTTCAGGGTATTTTCCTTCATATGTGGTCTTGCTTATTATTTGGTATGCATCTACTTGATTAATACCTATTAATCGTACATATATTTCATGTCCATTGGGTAATTTTATTTTCTTTCTCTCTCCGTTTTTGTAGTATATAAGGAGCCTGTAATGCCAGTCTCTGGGGAATTTCCTTATGAAGTTTTCGGTTAGTCCCTGGCTTTCTTCATAGGTTATTGATATTACTGGTAACCTTAGTTTATAGTGTAGCTTATGTAGATCTATAACGTTGTATAGGCTTATGACGACGCCTGATATCATGATTATATTTATGTCTTCTCTATGGAGGTCCCTGTATAATTCTATTATTTTTTCGGTAGCATCCATTCCGCCTAATGTTGTCTCGATGTAGGTGAATCCATCTACTATTTTATCTAATCTATATATTATTCCAGCTAATATGCTTCTGCCTGCTGTTCTATTGAAGCTCTCAGCTATACCTAATATTCTTAAACCTTTTTTAATCGATGTCATATCTATCTACAATATTAATAATTAGTCTTGAATAGGTTTTATTATTAGTAGTTCTCTGTATTCAGTGATATTGTTTGGTGGGATTATGGATGTTTGGATTCCATATAGTGATGTTGAGATACCTATTTCTTTACCAGACCCCATTGATCTTAGGATCATATCCAGGAGGTTCTCCAGTGTAGATCGGGAGAAGCGTATGTTGAGGAGGTTGAATGAGTTATTGGTGGGTCTTGATTATATAAAAATATGTGATAGTTCCCTCATGCTCCCTAGTGAGAGGATCGTTATAGAGGATAAGTTGAAGACATTGGGTATTGATTTTGAGTTCTCGGCTTCTGATTATAATGTTGTGTTTAATGTGGTTAGGAGTGATCCGTTATTTGGTATAACCTGTTCCCGTATGCATCGTATTGTTTGTGAAAAAGGGTTTGGGAATGTTGATATTATTAAGTCAGCTTGTTGGGGAGGTGGCTCTGATGATGTTGATATTCTTTATCTAGATCTATTGGTTGATGGTTTGGGTAGGGTTCAGGAGGTTTATAGCGGGGGTTCGGTGGAGGGTATAAAGGATACTTATTTTAAGTATTGGGGTGGTGTTGATCACTATACTCCATTGATTATTGCTGGTTTAGGTGGCTATCCCTGGGATAATGATATGCGGAGTATCGTTATTTCTATAGCCAAGTCATTGGATTTGGTTAGGGATAATATTGTTTTGTTGGTTGGTGATGGGAAGTTAGGTGATCATGATATCGATTATTTACTTGGGGTTGGGGATGATTTAGTTACTAATTTGTATAGGGACTTGATTATGAGGAGGTTGCCTAATATTAGCGGGCGGATATATTATTATGGTAGTCTGCCTCAGAGGGTATGTAGGGAATTTGGTTTAAGGTATGTGAGGGATGTCGATAAATTTGTTAAGACGATTCCGGTTAAGGTTAAGCGTGAGACTACTGTTATTGAGGATGTTTTACATGTGGGTATCTTGGAGTGAGTTAGAAACTAGGTAGGCATAATATTGCTAGTATTAGCATTATAATGAATAGTATTTTTCTAGTTGTTGATAGTGGGCTTATATCGTCTAGTGGTCTTGCGCTTCTGCCTCCACTCATTAGGTAGAGGCCCAATACTAGAGCCGCCATCAGCCAGAACCTCATCAGGAATAAGATTAATATAGATATCATGGTTAGTATTGAGTGGTATCTTTCGCCGGCGAATGCGCGTGCCATGTGTCCGCCATCTAGTTGCCAGGCTGGTAGTAGATTGAGTCCTGTTATGAAGAATCCTATTATCGTGGCCCATAAAATTGGGGTCATGATGACTACTTGATGTGGTGATAGCGGTCGAATGTAGTCTTGTAGGAGTATGTATATTAGTGGCACTGGTATGGGGGTTCCTTCTCCATATTTCTTAATGAGTATATTGAATTTTTGTTGTGATATTATTGGTACCGTTATAGTTGAGTATAGTGACACTATTATTGTTATTATAAATCCGGATATTGGCCCGGCCATACCTATGTCGAATAATGCGTCTCTATTTACCGCAGGTTCTCTCTGGCTTATGACGGCGCCGAAGGTGGGCAGTATGCCCGGTACACCGGGGATGAATTTTGGCCAGTCGGCTCTTATTCCATATTTATTTAATGCATATTTGTGGCCTAGCTCATGTATACCCACTATTCCCATGATTGATATTACGTATAGTACTAATGTCGTTATTGGGTTGTAGTTGCTTATTATTTCGTGGTACACTGGATTATATGCATTTAGATAACCATCTATTGTCGCTGTGAATAATGTAGCTATTAATAGTATTAGCGGGATTTGCCTCTTTGCCTCAGGTTGTTTCGTACCCTCTACTATAGTAATTCTAAACCTTTTTCCTTCTCTATCTAGGAATGGATAAAAGTTACCTATTTTCTTTAACTCTATATAATAGTTTTTGAATTTATTTTTTATATCCTCATCTGGTGTTATATAAAATAGTAGTCGATGTTCATACATGTATTCCTCCTCTATGTTGAAGTACTCGATTGTTTTTTCCCTGATCTCTACTAGTTTAGTTGAGAGGTTATTTGTCTCCAATTTACTGTCCACCGTATATTTTTAATTCATTAAAACTATACCCCGTCTTTTATATATTTATAGATTTATAGAATCTTAATATATTCCATTCAATAGTCGGAGTTTCTTTTGAAGGGATTTTGGATGGAGCGTGTGGAGTTCCGTGTCGATGAGATTGTGGAGGATGAGATACCTCAGGTAATTAGGATTAATGAGTCTGTGTTGCCTGAGAATTATCCATATTATTTCTATGAGATGCTGTATCGTAATTATCCTAAGGCTTTTTTAGTGGCTAAGGTTGGGGGTAAGATTGTTGGGTATGTTATGAGTAGGGTTGAGCATTCGTTGCATATGAGTGGTTTTTTGCCGGGTTTTATTAAGAAAGGGCATATTGTATCGATTGCTATATTGCCTGATTATAGGAGGAAGGGGATTGGGACTGAGTTGATGAGGAGGGCTATGGAATCTCTTAAAAATGTATATGGTTGTAAAGAGGTTTATTTAGAGGTTAGGGTATCCAATAGGCCGGCTATAGAGTTTTATCATAAATTGGGTTTTAGGATAGATCATGTTATTAAGAGGTATTATAAGGATGGTGAGGATGCCTATGTGATGGTTAGGGAGCTTTAGTCGATGAATATCGCGACTATACTGTCTTTCCTTATGACGACATCATCTCTTCCCTCCCAACTCGATAAGGTTTTATCCTTACTTGATAAAACCTTTATTTTACTTACCTTTAGTGTACCGTCTCTGGTTACCCATTCCAGGACACACCTTATTTCGCCTATCTTGAGTTTTACAGTGACTTCTTTACCGATGAATCTCGATAAATACTTGTTTATGTTAAACATTTGGTATACACCATGCTTAGCTATTGCTATATATTATCATAGGGGTTTATATTAATATAAAAAAATTAATGGTTAATTATCTCGGATATATTCGGGATTAAGTTGTAAAGTAAATATGAAGATTTATTAACCCCTATAATCCATTTCATATGGTGATATGTATGAATTTTCGAGGTGAATATAATATGTCTACACCTGTTTATCCAGTGGCTGCCGGTCAGCCTATATTGATTCTGAAGGAGGGTACTTCTAGGAGTAAGGGCAGAGAAGCTATGCGTAAGAATATCTTGGCTGCGAAGACTGTTGCGGAGATTGTTAAATCCAGTCTAGGGCCTAAAGGCATGGATAAGATGCTCGTCGATAGTCTAGGCGACGTAGTTATCACCAACGACGGTGCAACAATGCTAAAGGAGATGGAGATTGAGCACCCTGCTGCAAAGATGATGGTTGAGGTTGCCAAGGCGCAGGACGCCGAGGTCGGTGACGGAACTACTTCAGTTGTTGTCTTAGCCGGTGCCTTGTTGGAGAAGGCTGAGGACCTGATAGAGAAGGATGTCCATCCAACTGTTATTGTAGAGGGTTATAAGAAGGCTGCTGCCAAGGCGTTGGAGATATTGGGTAAGTTGGCTCAGAAAATCGATCCAAACGATGATAATATGCTTAGGAAGATTGCAGAGACATCTATGATTAGTAAGCTCGTATCGGCGGATAAGGAGTATTTAGCTGACTTAGCTGTTAAGGCTGTTAGGCATGTGATGACTGAAGAGGATGGCAAGGTTAAGATAGACTTGGATGATATTAAGATTGAGAAGAAGCAGGGTGGCAGTATTAGGGATACAATATTTGTTGATGGTATCGTCTTAGATAAGGAAGTTGTCCACAGTAATATGCCTAAGAGAATTGAGAATGCCAAGATTGCTCTAATCAATGCTCCGTTGGAGATTAAGAAGACCGAGTTTGATGCACGCATAAACATAACTAGTCCAGAGCAGTTAAAGATGTTTATTGAGGAGGAGCACAGATTATTGAAGGAGATGGTTGATAAGATTGCTGCCACTGGTGCTAATGTGGTGATTTGTCAGAAGGGTATAGATGATATTGCACAGCATTACTTGGCTAAGAAGGGTATCTTGGCTGTTAGGAGGGTTAAACAAAGCGATATGGAGAAGATATCGAAGGCTACTGGCGCTAGGATAGTGAATAATATTGAGGAATTGTCTTCGGATGATCTTGGTACAGCCGAGGTCGTTGAGGAGAGGAAGATTGAGGAAGATAAGTTTGTGTTTATTGAGGGATGCAAACAGGCTAAGAGTGTTACTATACTAGCTAGAGGTGGTAACGAGAGGGTTGTTGACGAGGTTGAGAGGAGCCTTAGAGA
>WAJV01000011.1 GCA_015523725.1 Candidatus Geothermarchaeota archaeon | reverse complement strand
GTTATATACTTCAGGATGGAGACGGTCAGATACTGACTACCCACAGTGTATCAGCTGGTCTAGATTATCCGGGGGTAGGTCCTGAACACGCCTTCCTTAATGAGATTGGTAGGGCTAAGTATGTCGTTGCATTGGATAAGGAGGCCTTGGATGCGTATATAACCCTATCTAAGGTTGAGGGTATTATCCCGGCTTTAGAGCCTTCCCATGCACTCGCCTATGCCATTAAATTGGCTGCTGAACTGGATAGGGATGATATAATAGTAGTGACTTTATCTGGTAGGGGTGACAAGGATACCGGTATTGTGGCTAAATACTTAGGTGTATAAAGTGAGTAGATTGGAATATGTATTTAGGGAGCTTAGAAGGCGGGGGGAGGGTGGGTTAATAGCGTTTGTAACTGCGGGTGATCCAGACGCCTCCTATACTCCTTTAATAGCTAAGGCTTTGGTTGAGGGCGGCGTAGATGTCTTGGAGATAGGCATCCCATTCTCAGATCCGATTGCTGATGGGCCGACGGTCCAAGCATCTACTGTTAGGGCTCTAAAGGCTGGGATGAAGCCTAGGATGGTTTTTAATATTATTGATGAAATAAATGGATATTGTGATGTCCCCATTGTAATATTGACTTACTTTAATCCAGTATTCAGGATGGGCTTAAAATCTTTTATGGAGTATTGTGCGTCCCATGATGTTGATGGCGTCATTATCCCGGATCTGCCTGTGGAGGAGGCTGGTGAATATAAGTCGATGGCTGATAAATATGGTGTCTCCACGATATTCTTGGCGGCTCCATCCACGTCATCTGAGAGGCTTAAAAAGATTGTTAGCTATACATCTGGTTTCCTATATTTAGTCGCTTTATTCGGTGTGACGGGGGCTAGGGAGAGGCTTAGTAAATTAACTATTGACTTGATTAGGAGGGTGTATCCATATACTAGGGATAATGTTCCCTTGGCCGTTGGCTTTGGTTTATCGAGGCCGGAGCATATATCTACGGTTATTAAAGCAGGTGCAGATGCAGCTATAGTTGGAAGCCGATTCATAAAGATAATTGAGGGTAATTTGGGTAATCTGGATAATATGCTTAATGAACTAAAATATTATGCCCATATTCTTAAGGAAGCCACCTTAGACACAAGAAGGTAATGGCTTAGCCGATGCCATACTAACCCAGATGAATCTATTTTCTAACCGTCTCTATAATGTTGTAAATAAAGATTATCTGTACTAGCCATCCAGTGATATTGACTACATCAAGCAGTAGCGGTATGGGCATTAATTTCATCATAGAATCCGATATAGTCATCCCATTATTTAGGAGGGGGTCGAGGCCCATTGATAACTGTATGCCTAGTATAACCGCTAGAATAATTGCTATGTTAGTTAGCCAGAAATGGATATATCCCAGTCTCTCGCTATATAATTCTGTGTTGTATGCCTTGGGAATAACATAGTATAATACTCCCATCACCGCCAAGGTCAACCAACCAACAGTCAATAGATGTATCCATTGGCCTGCATAAATTTCAGCACCTAGTTCAGATGATGGCGTGGGTAGGTATCTGTGGAAGACCATCCAGAATGTACCAATCATAAAGTATATCAATGATGCATAGATGAATCTAGATGTAAGTCTGGAGCTCATGCAAAATAGATTACTTATCCATAAATATATAGAAAATATTTTTTTAAAAAAGTAAAAACATATATTGTAATAGAATATATATTATATAACCTATGTAAAAGATTCTAATTATAAAAAATAGGTAAGGAAAAGGTTTACCACGTATATTTGATTCTTACGTAGCCATCTCCATCGATACAGATGGCAGAATTTAGTTTTAATTATTGTTTGTAGATTGATATCATTATTCTTTCAGTAGGGTGGATATGATTAATGTAAGGAAAACTAGTATACTTGATAGTTGTAGTGCACTATTCCAGCCTAGTATATTGGAGACTGTTTCGTATAATAATATGAGTATGAATGCCCCTATTTGCGAGGCCTCCCAGAGTATTGAATTAGCTGTTCCAACATATTTCTTGTCTATGGATTCGGCTGATAATTCCAATGCTAGTGGCAATAGTGACATGAAGAATAGGCCCAACATGAATAGATTCACGGCTAAATATTCGTAGCTATAGAATAAGGTGATTGTATACCATAGTATTGAGGATATTAATAAGGATATTATCAATGGCTTCTTCCTCGTCGTATATTTATCTGAAAGTGCGGGTATAATTAGTGAGCCTATTATGCCGCCTATGATCATTATCCCACCCAATGTACCAGCCGCCTCCATCGGTAGGTCGTGGGAGCGTGTAATAGGCTCTATCCATGTGGTGAAGGCCGTGAATATACCTATACCGACAAAGAATAGGATGGATAATATTATTATATTCCTATTTCTGAATACTTTGGTGAATTCTCTAAATC
>WAJV01000010.1 GCA_015523725.1 Candidatus Geothermarchaeota archaeon | reverse complement strand
ATACTAGGTAGAGTGGGAAGAGTGTGTTGAATACACTGCTTCCCACCCCTCTTAAGAAGCCGTATATCGCTAATACATAGATATTCCTTTTTGTTTCTATTGTAGATCCCCTCGTCCATTACAAGACATAAGTGTTATATAGTAAATATCGATTTTAATTTTCCTAATTAAATATGTGATTCCACTTTGCTGGATGATCGGTTAATATGCTCGGTTTGTGGAGACGTATTATTATTAGCTCAATCAATATATGAACCTTCATCAATTCTCCCAATAATATTTGAGGAAAATTATCTTCTAGGGATGGTAAAGAAATCGGTGTACGCTTTTGTCAGTATGTCCCAATGGCTTATAAGAATCGAATGTTATCCGAAAAATATATTTTAGTTTCACGGTATGATAGTTATGAACTTTAGCATCGTCTGCTATAATAAGAGATACTGTAGTTACATATGAATTTAGTAAATTCACTTTACTATCCAAATCAGTTTTTTCTTTTCTCTCCGATTATTACTTAATTTTGTATGTATTAATAAATTGATAGGGCTATATTTATAGTGATTTATGTAGTCTAAATACTATTTTAATATCATTCGGTGGTCGGTATGAGGACTACGGTATCGGTTATAAAAGCAGATATAGGTAGCTTGGCTGGCCATGTTACTGTACCTAAGGAGGTTATTGAGTATGCCGAGGCTAGGCTGAGGGAGGCGGTTGAGACTGGTTTAATTAATTCATTCTATGTTACTCATGCTGGTGATGATTTGGAGCTGATAATGAGTCATTTTAAGGGGGTTGATAGTGAGGAGATACATGGTTTGGCTTGGCGTGTCTTTAAGGGTGCTACTGAGGAGGTCTCGAAGAGGCTTAAGTTGTATGGGGCCGGTCAAGATCTATTGAAGGATGCTTTCTCGGGTAATGTTCGTGGGATGGGGCCTGGGGTGGCTGAGCTTGAGTTTGAGGAGAGGAAGAGTGATCCTATAGCCGTCTTTATGGCTGATAAGACTGAGCCCGGTGCATGGAATATATATTTATATAAGATATTTGCTGATCCGTTTAATACTGCCGGGTTAGTTATTGACCCTAGGCTTCATAAGGGGTTTATTTTTAGGGTTCTGGATGTAAAGAGTGGTGAAGAATTTAATTTCAATACTCCAGAAGATACGTATGATCTGTTGGCCTTGATCGGGACGCCTAGTAGATATGTTATTAAGAATGTTTATAGGAGATTGGATGGAGAGGTCGCCGCAGCGGCCTCAACGACTAGGCTATCGCTTATTGCGGGTAAATATGTGGGTAAGGATGATCCAGTTATGATTGTTAGGGCTCAGTCGGGGTTCCCTGCTATGGGTGAGATTCTTGAGGCTTTCACTACTCCCTATTTGGTGGCTGGTTGGATGAGGGGTAGCCATGTGGGTCCATTGATGCCTGTATCTCTTAAGTATTCGAAGGTTGCTAGGTTCGATGGGCCACCTAGGGTTGTCGGGCTGGGTTTCCAGGTTTCGGAGGGTAAGTTGATTGGTCCAGTTGATTTGTTCGATGATCCATCCTTTGATCATGTTAGGCGTGTTGCTTCTGAGATGGCGGATTATATTAGGAGGCATGGGCCTTTTATGCCTCATAGGCTTGGGCCTGAGGAGATGGAGTATACTACTCTTCCACAGGTGATGGAGAAGCTTAAGCGCAAGGTTGAGGAATAGTCTAGGGTAATTATTTAGTGATAAACTTTTTTATTTATAGTTATTTTTTCTAGGTAGTCCCAATCTAACTCAACTCCTATTCCATCGTCCTCCCTTGCATATAATTTACTCCCCTTATTTAGCTCGAATGGTTCTGTAATTATGTCTTTCTCATAGTATCTTGAGCTTGCGGATATGTCTGAGGGATACTTTACATTTGGTAGGGTTGCTAGAGTCACTAGGAATGATCTCCCTATACCTGTTTCTAGCATGCCCCCTATCCAGACTGGCACTCCATGTTTTGCTCCTATGTCATGTATTTTCTTTGACTCTGTTATTCCACCTACTCTGCCGGGTTTTATGTTGAATACTCTACCGGCCATTATTGATACTGCTTCCCATGCCTTGTGGCTGTCTTTTAGGCTTTCATCTA
Source organism: Candidatus Geothermarchaeota archaeon (assembly GCA_015523725.1). GTDB lineage: Archaea > Thermoproteota > Nitrososphaeria > Geothermarchaeales > JDFR-13 > WAMZ01. Next base: position 7,966 of record WAJV01000010.1, on the reverse strand, counting down.
GGCATATGTCAGTCTCTAGATTGCTTTGTAGTATGCTGTGTCCCACTAAGTCATCGTATTTTAGTGGTTGTTCTATGTATAGGAGGTTGTATCGATCCATTTTTACTAGGATATCTAGGTGTTTATTGAGGTCGAATGCGGCGTTTGCATCCACTGTTAACTTTATATCTGGATAGTTTTTCCTAACTGCATCCAATATGTTTATGTCCCAGCCCGGCTTCACCTTTATCTTTATTCTACCATATCCTTGGTCTAGATATGAGCCTATTTTATTTATTAATGTATCTATATCTTTCTGTATGCCTATGCTTACACCGACTACTGCATAGTTTCTTATGCCTCCAATTATTTTATATAGGGGGCTCCCCATCTTCTTTGCATATAGGTCCCATAGCGCCATCTCGACTGTTGCCTTCGCCATGTTATGCCCCCTTATCCATCTGAAGTCATTTAGGAATTTCTCTTGGTTTGTCTCTTCCTTTAATAGGTATTCTATGAAGTATTTCTCGATTATGTATTGAGCTGTATCTATTGTTTCCGGGGAGTATCTTGGGTGTCTGCCGGCTACGCATTCTCCATATGCCTCTATATCACCCGACTTTAGTTTTATTATTATCGTCTCCTTTACTTTCTCTGTTCCGAAGCTTGTTGTGAATGGTTCTCTATAGGGTAGCTTTATTCTATGTATGGTGACCTCATCTATTTTAAATGTCTCTGAAGTTATTTACGTCCACCCCCCTCTTCAATATATAAATTCCTTTCCATGGTTTCTCCCTATACATTAAATATCTATATACTATGTATGTTTTATCAATGTAGTGTCTGAAGGCTCTTCTAGTTGCTATTCTCCATTTTACCCCTAGGTTTGGATCAATCTTTTTCAATCTATTTATGTCGCTTGGTATCTCAATTCCTACATATACACCTGTTTCTCTCTTTAGATTTGGTAGTATAATTTCCCCTTCTTTATTAGCTTCCAGGCCAATCGCGACTAAATCCTTATGTTTGAAGTCCTCGAAGTACTTTATTCTGTTTTGCCAATTATGTTCGACCCATTTGCTTTTTATCCACCATTCCACCATGAATCTGTCTGATGGGGCTCCTCTATTTAGTTCGTCATTCATCTCACCGTAGTGGTTTATGTAGTAGGTTCTAGTTATGCATCCAAGTTTATTTATGTTTAGGTAGGCGTTTTTAGATTGGAGTGGATCGTAGGTCCATACGATTAGGTCTAGCCCTTTTCTTAACGCCTCTTCCCTCTGCTCCATCTTTAGTTTATACCCGATGTTTTTATCTTGATATTCTGGTATTACTGCTAGTTGATGGGAGTATAGGCATCTCCTACCCATGAATTCACCCATGAATCCGAATACGTATCCCACTAGTTTTCCATTTACATAGGCTCCTTTTACAACTCCGCCGACGGTGCTTGCGGCTATGAATATGTGGTATGGAACTATTTCCTCCGTTCCCCATGCCCTTCTCTGAATATCCTCTAATATCCTAGCCTCACTTGGTGTATGAATATCTAATATTATTACTTCTGCCTCCTCTCTGGACATTGCCATAATAAAATATTTTCATGTATTGATTATTATTAAAGGGTGGTCTCTATGGAGTTTCCCTGTCTCATTGTTAACTTGAAGAATTATTTGGAGGGCTCCGGTGATAGGGTTAAGATGTTCTTGGATTATGCTCTTGACTTGAGGGATCTCGGCGTCGGCGTCTATGTTGCTGTGTCTCCACTTGATTTATCACGATATCTGTATGGTGATTATTATAGGGTTGTTTTCTCTCAGGTTTTTGATGTAGTTGATTATGGGAGTTATACTGGTCATATTCCGTTGAAGAGGCTCCTCGACTTGGGTGTTAAATATTCTTTGCTTAATCATTCCGAGTATAAGATGCCTCATAATAGGTTAAGGGATTTAGTTGATGCTGCAAATTCCTTGGGCTTAGAGACCGTTGTATGCGTCGACTCTGTCTCTGAGTTTAGGTCATTGATTGATTTGGGTGTTAGGCCTTCTGCATTCGCTATTGAGCCGCCGGAGTTGATTGGATCTGGTAGGTCTGTCTCTAAGTATAAGCCTGAGACGGTTGTTGAGGCTGTTGGTTTGGGTAATTCTTACGGTGTTCCAGTCTTGTGTGGTGCGGGTGTGTCTACTAGGGATGATGTTGATGCAGCTATGAGGCTTGGTGTTAGAGGTGTATTGGTTGCTAGTGCTATTGTTAAGGCTGATGATCCATATGTTGTTATGAAGTCTATGGCTGAGGTTTTGGCTTTATTCACTTAACTTTATTTTATATAGTGTGTTTCCCTCGAGTGTATACTCCTTCTTCTCAGATAATTTATGGGCTAGTCTTAGTGCCCAATATTCATGTATGTTTAGTTTTTTAGCTAATTCCTTTATATCTATTGATTCTCCGAACTCCTTTCTCTTAAAATTCTCAATTAATATGTCTATAATGTATTCCTCGTCATAGTTGTATAGGTCGATTAAGGCGATTGCTTTTTTTAGGTTTTCTAATTGGAGTGTGTCTACAATGTCCCTTACACTTATTTTTAGGGGCAGCCCTTTTCCAACCAGTTTACGGTCTATATAGTTTTTTAATAGTTCCCTTAATTCATTTATATCGATTACTTCCGTGAGTGTATTTAGGTCTATTTTTAGTTCTATGATTTTCGTCCCTATTGAGTATGTCTTAACCCTCCTCCTTCCGCGTCTCTCTAGGGTTGATTTGATTAATCCAGCGGCTTGGAGGAGGTCCAGGTGTTCTAATATTGTTGATAGTGATGTCTTGGTCTCTGCCGCTATCTCACTTGCGCTCAGCCTATCCTTCTTTAGGAGTAGTTTTATTATGTTTAATCTGGGTTTACTTGATAATGCTTCTAATATTAGCCTCGCTTTTACCGGGTTCTTTGTACCTATTGATATGGTCATGGTGTCTGCCTCTGATCAATCTTAACACTCAACTCTCCATTCTCAATGCTTATGTTTAGTTTATTCTTCTCTCCTGGCTTGTTAAATGTTCCACTGGTTTGTGTCTCTATGTCTCCATATATATCTATTGAGAGGAATCCATTTGTTACTCTACCCTCGGTATCTGGGTTTATTTTATTTGGTGTTATTATCTCTATGTTTCCAAATCCATTTGCGATATTTATGTCCCATGATGCGTTCCCTACATTATCATATCTTAGGATCGTTTTTAAGAATATGTTGGTTGCGCTTATGAATAGGGATGCGTTTTCAAGACTAGTTAGCTCAATATTGATGATTCCGTTTTCATTGTTTAGTGTTAGGTATTGTAGGTTGTGTGGATTTGCATCTACTGTTAGTAAGTAATTATTTATTTTGAATAATATGGTGAGTATGTGTTTCGCTTCATCATAGTTAGATGTATACTTGTAGTTAGCCTCCCCCACTCCCTGGGCTATTGTTCCTTGGGTGCTATAGATTCGAATGTTTAGGATTGTCTCGGTTTGATTGGATTGCCTTATGTGTATTACGGCGTTGTGGGCATCTATAGATAATATTATTCTTGTGTCGGGTGGATATTCTTGGTTGGATATGGTTATGTTATCGATTAGTTTGCCTGTTATGTTTTGGCTTATTAGTTTTTTTATCCATCTGCCCCATGGAATGTCTTCAATACCTATATTGAGTTGTGTGTTGAATGTTATATAGGATATTGGTAGGCTTGATAATGCTATCAAGAATATGATTATCCCAACTATTAATTCTCTATCCATCGTGTTTCACCCCCTGGGTATGAATACTATACTTAGTAGGGGGAGGGTTATCGATAGTATTATGATTATTAGTATTGGTAGGAGTAGGGTTAGTAGGGCCTCGCCCCCGCTTAATCCATAGATTTCTTTTATGAAGTGGTGGTTTATGTATATCATCCACCCGATTGATATTAGGGTGAAGATGGGTGTAGCGGCTAGGCTCGCTATTGGTGAGGCTGGGTATGTTAATATTGGGATTATTGGTATTATTAGTGTGAACCATGTATAGCCCATCGCCTTAAGTATCTGTGTATATTCGCCGACTCCCCCTAATAACCTAGCTATTATATGGGTTACGGCACTCCATAGTACCCATATAATCAATCCAGATACTATTGCGATAGGTATTATTATTGGTATGAATAGATCTATTAACTTTGGTGGAATGGGTATACCAAGTGCAAGGACTACCGATCTAAATATATTGTTTATCATAGCTGTGTATCCTATGGATAGTATTGCTTGGAAAAATATCGTTGTGAATAATGGCTCGGCGATAGATCTATCTTCATGAATTATCATCTTTACATATTTTTCTGGGTATAGTGTTAACCCCCCAATAACTCTTAAGTAACTCATATACATCGAAATATTATGAATAGTGTTGTTGTTTATAAATGTTTCGGTTTTAACCGAAATTAATAACTAGATTCGAATAAAAACAAAGTATAACTAACAAATAACTATGTCCTAAATATATCTGCCTTATGTAGTATATAGCCCCTATAAGCATATCGTATTTTCATCAATGATTTATTCGAGGTTTTTCATTTATGGCGTTCTATCCATTTTTGTATTATCGGTTCCACATAATCTCTATCGGACCCTGGTACGTGGGGGAATTAATTCTATTTATGGCTTCAGATATCGGACCCGGGGGGATTCGAACCCCCGACCGCCGGCTCCCCCCTCTTTATCCGGAGGCCGGCGCCCTATCCAGGCTAGGCCACGGGCCCTATTGTGTTTCCTCTAATTATTAGTTTTCTCTACTAATGCTTTATATTGATTGGGCTTGTTTAAATAATTATTGACTATGCTTGGGGTATATGGGGTGGTATTTAGTTGCAGATTACGGAGATAGGGGAGAATATTAAGAGGAAGGTTAGGGCGTGGCTCGCTAATCTCGGTGTTAAGGATGTGGATGTTGAGCTTGAAGTGCCTGTTAATATGGATTTTGGGGATTTATCTCTTACTATTGCTTTTAGGTTGGCTAAGCTTCTGCGTAAAAAGCCGGTTGAGATTGCTAGGGAGTTGGCTAGGATAATCTCGCTTACTCCTTATGTTGATAGGGTTGATGTGGCTGGGGGTGGTTATATTAATGTTTTTCTTAATAGGCCTAAGTTTTATGAGGAGTATTTGATTCAGCTTTTTGATAGGGGTATTGATTATTTTAGGCCTAGGTTGGGTGGTGGATTGGTTAAGATTGAGTATACGAGTGTTAATCCTAATAAGGCTATTCATATTGGTCATGCTAGGAATATTGTCTTGGGTGCTGCCTTGAGGAATATGTTTTTATTTGGTGGTTATGATGTTGAGTTGCTTAATTATATAGATGATACTGGGTCTCAGATGGCTGATCTATTGATTGGTTTTCTGTATTTGGGGTATAGTACTGAGAAGGAGGGTGTTAGGTTCGATAAGTATTGTGGGGATGTGGTGTATAGGGAGTCTTATGAGAGGATTGAGGCCTCTGATGAGTTGAAGAGTAAGAGGAGGAATATTCTGCGCATGATTGAGGAGGGTAATAATGTAGTTGCCTCTTTTAATAGGATGATTGCTGAGAGGGTTTTGAGGGAGCAGTTGAGGACTTGTTGGAGATTGGGTGCTGATTATGATAAGTTGATTTGGGAGTCTGATTTGATATGGAGCGGTATTCATAAGAGAGGTTATGAGTTGATTAGGGATAGTAAGTTGGTTATGAAGGTTAATGGTGGTAAGTATGATGGTTGTTTGGTCGCCAAATTATCTGAGGGTGAGGAGATTAATCCCGAGGTTGATGATGTTTTGGTTAGGAGCGATGGTACATTAACTTATTTGGGGAAGGATGTTGTCTTTGCACTTTGGAAGTTGGGTTTGCTTGATTTTCCTCTTCCCTTTAAGGAGTTTGTTGATTCTCCATTTGGCAGGAAGATTTACTCAACTTCCTGGCCCGATGGTCATTTAGTTAGTCCCAGTAAATGTAATTTGTCTATTAATATTATTGGTGTTGAGCAGTCTAAGCCCCAGAGGATTATTAAGGAGATTATTAGGGACGTTTTTGGTGATGAGGCTTCGGATAAGTATATTCATTACTATTATTCTCATGTATGGATTAGCCCCTCTTCTGCCTCGAAGTATCTTGGTATCGATACTGGTGGTAAGCCTTTGAAGATGAGTGGTAGAAGGGGGATTTATTTTAATGTGGATGATATTTTGGAGCATATGGTTGATAAGGCTAAACGCCTGATTTTGTTGAATAATCCTGGTATGGATGAGGGCTTGGCCGGAGAGATAGCGGAGAGGATTGCTGTAGCCTCGCTAAAGTTTATGTTGCTTGGTGTTGATAGGGATAAGATAGTTGTTTTTGATATTGATAAGGCCTTGGATGTATCGGAGGAAAGTGGTGCCTATGTTCTTTATAGTTATGCTAGAGCCCATTCTATTTATAGGAAGGCATTGGATGATGGGTGGGATGAGAAGCCTTATCTTAAATATAGTGCCTTGAATGATTATGATAGGTATTTGTTGAGGTATATGGCTTATATTCCCATTGTTATTAATAATGCTATTAAGAGGATGGAGCCTAAGGATATTGTTAATGCTATGCTACGTCTATCACAGTTATTTAATGAGTTTTATGAGCATAATCCGGTTTTGAAGGAGGTTGAGGAGGTTAGGTTGTCTAGACTATCGATTATAAAGGCTTTCCTAATCACTATGGAGGCTTTGGCTCATCTGGTGGATATTCCATTGACTGATAGGATGTAATTTTATATTTGTTTGGCCACTTCTCTGGCGATTGCTTGGGCTAGTGTGGGTGGGACTGATTCCCCGACCTGGTTATACATCTTTTCTATACCTCCTCTAAAGACGTGTCTGTCTGGGTAGCCCATTAGCCTAGCCTGTTCCCTAATAGTTATTAGTCTATCTTCATATGGATGTATGAATCTTGATCTACCCATTATTACTGGGGCTAACTTTCTAGGGTGTAGTCTCATATAATGTTTGTATTCTCTCTTATTACCGCCTATATAATAGTTTAGGGCTGATCCCCACCTTAATCTAGATACTTTTTTTCTAAATCTCTGTGGTAGGGGGATGTAGAAATGGTTCTCTATTGGGTTTGGGTATCTTGGGTCAGGTAGGTCTTGGATAGCTTCCCAGACTCTAATGTTTCTTTTCTTCTTCTCGGGTTTTATTAGTATATTTGATATGAAGACCCTTTTCCTAACGCTTGGCGTTCCATAGTCCTCGGCTTTTAGGAGGTTGAAATATATTTTGTTGTATCCGGCTCTATGTAGCTCTTTCTCAATGAATCGGGGGATTGGGTCGATTAATATTCCTGGTACATTTTCAATAACGAATATTTCTGGCTTTAGGTCTCCTATTATCTCTATCGTCTTTAGCATCAGCCTCCCCCTTGGGTCGGTGTATAGTCTATCGAGTGGGTCCTCCATTATGTTGTGGCTTATGGTTGTGAATGCCTCACATGGTGGGGAGGCTATAATTACATCTACATCTTCTCCGACTATGTCTATTAAGTCTCTACTAGTTATTCTTCTAATGTCTTTTTCTATGGTGATTGCTGAGGGGAAGTTGGATGAGTAGCTTTGGATGCAGTCTGGATCATTGTCTATTGCCAGTATTGGAGTGAAACCCTCTTCATAGAATCCTCTGCTGAATCCACCGGCTCCCGAGAATAAGTCTATAAATTTTTTAGGCATCTCCAATAATTTAATAACAGCATTGCCAATGCCTATATATATTTGAAGCATATATCTGGTGATAATCGTGTTGGCTCTATGTGTTCACAATATTTATAGTTCGGTAAAGTTGGGCGATGTCTTCAGTGTAGTCTCCAGTTTTCCTCAAGTGGATTTGTTCATTATCTCTAAGGCATCGAGCTCCGCCGCCCAGCAGGGTGTTCCAGAGGTTGAGAAGAAGGCTTTCTTGAGGGGGATGAGGGTATTATAT
>WAJV01000009.1 GCA_015523725.1 Candidatus Geothermarchaeota archaeon | reverse complement strand
GGTTTGATCATCATAACACTCTCCAGGATTACAGCTCTGGCATCTATAATTATTCCCACAAAACTCTCCAGAAGAACAATCACTATCACTACAACAGAAGTTTGTAGGTTGGGAAGTGCTCCAATGCCAACCATTAGTAGAATCATAAACACAGTAATAATTATTTCCACCACAACTTCTAGAGCTTCCACATGAGCTACTACTTGGCTTATCAGGGTCAAAATTTAATGAAAATAGAGTTATTTTCTTCTGTACGAGTTTCACTACCCTATTTCTCGTATTCTATTTTTTAATAACTCTATTTTCATTAATTGCCCGGAACTATTGAATTTTTCGTGTTTTTATGTTATTTTGCTTGAAAAAATTGGATTCGGTGGAACGTTAAGAGTTTAGAGTCTATTACGATAAATGATGTCATATAGCCAACTCTATAATATAGTATAGATCCCTATGTGTTCCGGGGGTGAATTGTATGGGAACGCCGTATGTAGAGTTTTTGGATGAGGGAGACGATCTTAGTGAGTTGCTGAGTATCCTTAATAGGCGTGTCTCCAGTATTGAGAGGAGGGCTAAGAATCTCATTAGGGAGCTTAGGAGGGCGAGGGAGGCTCCGTCACCAGCATTCTCGGAGAACAATGTGCTTAACATAGTTTCTAGGAATCCCCGTGACCCACCATGTGCAATTTGTGGCAGGATGACTGATGACATTGTTTGTCCGGAGTGTAGGGCTAGGTTTAAGAGGTTTTTTGAATGAGCCGCCGCAGAGTCCACGACGATGTCTTGAAGCGGGTTATTAGGGAATATGCTAGAGCTGTCTCCTATGCCGATCTTGTTAATAGGCTTGTTGAGGGTGAGTTGAGGAGTATGCGGAGACAGCGGTGTACTGCTCAGCGGTATGTAAGCAGATACAGTAGCCCAAGTAATGATGTCGACGTGGACCTCATCTTCCATATCGGTCTTATAATATCAATTTTATACGGTTTCTTCCTCTTTTTATCACTCTTTTTGCATTAGGTGGCTTGTATGGAGCCACGGTCGTTGAAGTATCATATTAGGAGGGAGATTGTATTAAAGGATGATGCAGGTAGATTGGTTAATGAGGTTGAGGTTGGTGAGGGATTTGTCAATAAGGTTTTGGAACGCCCTGTATGTTCTGTATGTGGAGTAATTATGAAGAGAGCAGTATTACACTGTCCTAACTGCGGTAAATATGTCTGTAGACGTTGCTCCATAGTGTTGTATGGCCGTAGACTCTGTCTTAACTGTATTAGGAGCCGGTATGATTTGAGTCTAGAAGAGTGGATGGTTCTCAAATACCTATCTAGTAACCTTAGATATAGGCTAGATATTAGGTTTGTGGCCAAGTCTCTACATATGTCTAGGAAACTGGTTAAGGATGTTTTAAGGAGGCTTATAGAGAAACGTCTCCTCTCTAAGAAGGGATACGGTTTATTTACCGAATATTATGTGACGCATCTTGGTTTTGAGGCATTGAAAATTCTTGGGCGAATTTACAATAATTACTCGGGGATGGATGCCTGGGAGTATGAATCTGAATATTGATAATGTTGTCAGGGCATTGATGACGATAGGATTGATAATACTCTTCCTAGGAATCTTCATAAGTATATTCGATCTCTATGCAGCCGGAATCATTCCTTTTAATTTTCTCATCATCCTTACAGGACTATTGTTGATGCTCTGTAGCATGGGGATAGCCAAGGTCTTGGAGGCAGTCTAATTTGAGTAGGGAGGATAATGATTTGTTGAGTGAGTGGAGGGAGCTTGGACTCGATCCCAACCTAATCACTTTGGTCAAACACCCTGTTATAAGTCGCTTTTCAGGGGTCCGTAAGATTATAGAGAAGGTCTTGCAACATGAGGCGGGGATTCGGAAATTCTTAATGAAGTATTCTCGGATACCACTCCTATCCTTCCCCGATAAAAATATAATTAGTGCAGGGATTATTAACATCGGGAGAGTTTGGACGGGTGTCGAGGATGGCCCAGATTTTAATGTATCTCTAGAAGAATTGAATCAGCACATGCTAATAGTGGGTAGGAGCGGATGCGGTAAGACCACCTTACTAAAAAATATTATGGTTCAACTAGTTGAGAAGGGCGTCCCATTTATCGCGTTTGATTTTAAGAGAGACTTTAGGGAACTTGTTTTGGTTAATGATAAGCTGGTTGTTTTTAGGAGGGGTGCCTTAAAGATTAATCCATTGGCCCCACCTCCTAATCTAGATTTGAGGGTTTGGGAAAGGATTTTCTGCGATATATATGCATTCAATTATGGGTGGTTGCATGGGAGCAGGAATATGCTTCAGGAATATCTACATAGGCTTTATAATAGAAT
>WAJV01000008.1 GCA_015523725.1 Candidatus Geothermarchaeota archaeon | reverse complement strand
GGAGAAGACTATATTTGCATGGTTTGTTGCTTCTGCTTAGCCTATCCATTCCTCTCTTCTTTTTTATGCTTTATAGTCTGGATGTTAATAGTCAATTGTATAATATGCTTTTTCTGCATAGTCTATTCATATATTGGCTGGTACTACTCCCACTCAGAAATAGATACCTAGATATTGATGAAATAGATTTTTATGCTGGTGGCTCGAGTAAATTGATGTTTCTGGCCGTTGCCTTACCTGGTATGAGGGATGCATTCCACTACCACACCTTCCACAATATCGAGGGAATTTATTTTGTGTATACTTATATGGGGTCTGCATATGCCTATACTCTGCCCTTCGAATTCTATATTGCAAGGGTACCTTATCTAATCTATGGTTTTGCCACAGTAACCTGGAGAATATTTGTTTCATTCTTTCCGTCATTACTCATAATCTCCAACCTAGCTGTACTATCCCTATACCTCACCCTACTTCATCGGAAGAAGGGATATAGACATGTAGCCGCAAAAATAATATTCATATGTGGTGTAATAGCTAATGCTAATATAATAACTCTATTCTTCATATCAGCCACCATTTTCATAGTCTTCGCACCAATCCACCTACCATACCTACTCTTAAACCTATATAGACTCCATAACATATTTGGGAAAGAATTAGAGGCACGGCTTAATACCAATACTGAGGGATGATAAAATATGGAGAGTAGGAACAAGTGATGGAGGATGATTGGGGATTTTTCTAAGTTTATCTTTTCCAAATATTTTTTGGTATTACTCAGTCTATTGATTCCAGTTTTATTTTTTGTCCTTCTTCTGTGGAGACCTAGTGACTACATAGGCCTTTTGTATATTTATAGTCCAATTATATTGATGCTTATCCTGCTTCCGTTTAAAAATAAATATGTACCCTTTACAGATATTGAGCTATATGGAGGCATCTCAAGTAGATTCATGCTTTTAATGATATTCATAATGAGCTATAGATATGATGCATCCCCCCTAACTATATCCCTCGTCCCCGCTCCTTCATATGGATATACAGCCCCTATAGAATATTACATACCCATCTTATTATGTGGATTTCTAAACTGCTTTAGATCAAGAACCATTTTCAGTGTCACATTCTGCATAATATGGTCAGTCCTTATGACGACGTGTCTCTATCTACTATTCTGGGGGAGAAAATACAAGTACAAAGCAATAAAGATATTCTATCCAGTAGTTATAGCTTTAAACATAATTTTAATAATATTATTCTCAAGAGCCCCATACTATGTGGTTCTAGCCCCCATCCAATCCATATATCTAATAGCCAATTCATATAGACTCAGAGAAATATACAAACCATTTATTAAAACTTAAGCTTCCTACTTTTTAGATATTTATTCATTTAATTATATTAATTTATCTAATTCTTTATTGGTAATACGAATGGATAGAAAACCGATGATTGGATATGTTTTAATAATATTAGGGTTATTTTTACTCCTGATTTCCGGCTACGGTTTATATGTAAGCGCCTATCCTCCATTGGTTGAGATAGGTGATAATAGGGCCATATTATCGGGCCCCATGTTTCTAATGTACCTCCTTTCATCAATTATATTACTATATCCAGGCTCCTATCTGATACGGAGAATCCATAAGCGAATCAGGGCAACACTAGGACTTATTATACTCTTATTAGCGATCATATTCCCAGCTATAATATATCTATTAGAACCTGATACATTACTAGTGTTACCATTGATGACACTATTTCCCCTATCCTCATCACTAATCTTAATAACGGGGGAACCAAAATATGGAAATATAGTATTGATGCTTGCCTTACTATATGGCTCAGGAGCTCTACTAAATGCATAGAGAATTGATTAATAATAATTTAATGTGAATGGTTTTAAGCGTATCTATCCACCAGGGGTACCATAAAAAGCCGTGTCCTTCCATATCATGTCCCATAAATCCGTCTCGGTTAAAGTCAATCTTTTAACAATCATCTCGTGAATCGTCTTTAAAACTGAATGATGTAGCTTTTCATCCCTTAAAATAGCCTCCAACAAGAATTCTACGGCTTTATTATCGACACCCATATCTAGTAACGATGACACATTCTTAATCATCTCCTCCTCAGCCTTAATATGCTCCTCTATCTCCTTAAGAATATTCTCGGATTCGGCCTCACTAATCAACGCACCCTTATGCTCCAACAAATCTATAATAGCTTTATAAATCTTGGAATGCTTCAGGGAATCACTCGATATCGCTTCCAACAATACCTTAATTGCAGGATTTCCCAATTTATCCACAGTCATTAACAATTTTTTAGAGTATTTAACCTCCATCTCACTAAAATAAAGTAATTTATCCTTATCCAATTGGATCACCCCCTAATTAAATATAGAGGAATATAATAACCATTAATTACCCATTAATACTTAATATTTACATCAAGGATGAAGATATTACTAATAAGCGATGTACACGCCAACATAGAAGCGTTAAACTCGATACTTGATACGGTAGGAGGATATGACTATATAGTTTATCTAGGAGACTTAGTCGACTATGGTCCCTCACCAGCAGAGACGATAGATAAACTAAAAGAACTAGACCCAATAATTGTTAAGGGGAACCACGACGAGGCAGTGGCCTACAACATTGACTGCAGATGTGGAGAGGCCACCCATTGGCTAAGCATATACACTAGGGAAAAAATCTCTTTAAAGAACCTAGGCAAAGAGGATATAAAATATTTGAGAAGCCTACCCGAGCATAGGTTAATAGACATAGATAATTTGAAGATATTTGTTGTGCACGCCTCACCATCAAATCCATTATATGGATATCTATATCCTTGGCGCCCAAAACACGAAATATTAAAAATGCTTAAACCTACTTCGAATATAGGACTATTATCCGAGATAAGATACGACATATTACTCTATGGACATACTCACCACCAATGTTATATTAATGTAGATGGAGTAAAAATAGTAAACCCTGGTAGTGTAGGACAACCAAGGGACTATGACTGGAGAGCCGCGGCAGCAATACTAGATACGAATAAAAATATAGTTAGTTTCATTAGAGTCAAATACAATGTAAATAAAGTTATCCAAAAACTATCAAACCTGATTCACGAGAGAAGTGTTTTAGAAGCATTAAAGACTATCCTTATGAAGGGAGCCATACCAACAACATAACGATTTACAAATCTATAACAAAAGTTTAATAAATAAAAAGAGGTTAGGAGAAAATTTAGTCCTTTTTCCCTATCCATGCTGAATGATGTTTAAGGGCCCAACTCCTAGGAACATATCCATTAATAAACATAGCCTTTAGAGTAGGCCAATTAACTGGATTTATAGCGAGCATAAAGTGCCCAGCGATCGGTATAATAACCAGTATGAAACCAATATCATGTATAAACATCAGTAAAGCCCTAAATTCATATCCAACATCAAATAAAACTATTGGAATACCGGAAAGACCCAGTAGAATTAGGCCTAAGTGTACAGATATCAATAACAATTTCTCCATTGGGTGGTGAAAACCAATCTTTGGATATTTCTTAGTTACTCCAAACCAATCTCCAATTATAACAAATGCTTTCCTAATATCTTCCCAACCAGGCCACCAGCTTTCCTCACCCTCCCTAGTGAGACTCTCAACTCCCCTCAAAATAACGAAGGGAACAGCTATTAGAAGTATTATGAGAGTAGCATAATGATGCAGAAACTCCCTGCCAAACTCACCGCCAGTAATTATATATAATGGGTAAAATAATTTTCCATCTAATACTGGTAAACCAGTCAAGACACCTATAACCACACCAATCAACAATAGATAATGGGTGAACCTAGCTAACAATGACCATCTTAAAACCCTATCATTTCTTCTCATGTCTCCTCCCCCTCCACAAATGAATTATACCCAATAAAACAGCCAAAGTAGCCCCATACTCCACCAAGGGTTTAACAAAATTATTTTTAATTATACTCCAAAATGGGAAGCTAATCAATTGATCCTCCTTTCTAGTTGGATACCCAGCTAACTCCACACCCCCTATTCGAGGCACAATAAATACCTTTGGATAAGTCCCCAGATCCTCCCTAGGAGGTAATGCAATCCCACCAAGCACGAGCTTAGTGGCCTCATCATCCGGATTATCTAAGTCACCGAATAACCTTGCTTCATGTGGACATGCCTCGACGCAAGCCGGGACCCACAGCCCCTCACCAGACCTTCTATGTATACAAAATGTACACTTATCAGGAACTCTATCCCTAAGCGCATATTCATGCTTCAAATATCCAGGGAAGGGCTCCTCCAAAAAAGTTCTAGCCCCATAGGGACATGCCTCAATACATAATTTACACTTAATACATATTTTCTCATCAACCAATACAATCCCATCCTTATTTTTATATGAAGCACCAGTTGGACACGAATAAACACATGGGGGAGATTCACACTGCACACATTGTTTAAAAACCCTCCTAATCAAGTTCTTATACTTAATCACGTAAGGCCTAGTCCTTGCATATGAGACAACATCCTCAGGATATATATTTTCACCTCCCGGACCTACTCTATTAATATTCTCAGCTATACATGCCTCGACACAAGATAAACAACCAGTACACTTCATATAATTAATAACCATAATAGGCCTCATACTACACCCCCACCCTCCTAACCTTAACGACAAAATCATGGAGGGATGCCGAGCCAATAATTTCATTAATGTGGAAAGGTGCGATATGATTAGTATTTATACCATATTTAGCCATATATGTAAACCTAACCATCCCCTTCTCAAAGGGACCGGGATTCAAACCATGAACACCACAGATAACCTCCCTAGCCACCAATTCACTTAATAAAACCCTAGACTTTATAGACATACCTGTCTCAGGATTATATAGTTCTACTATATCACCATCGGAAATACCCAACTCCCTAGCCCTATACTTATTTATCAAAACAACATCCTCATGCTCATATTGAATCAATTTTTGTAGTAGATGGGTGTTTCTAGCCCAAGTATTAACAGCGGTAAGGCGGTTCATATAATCAACTGGGATAAACTCATCCTTACCCAATCCTCCGCGCTGCATCCACAAAGGAGGCACCCATATAGGTAATGGATTCATATAATGGGGAGAACCTAAATAATCCTTAAATTTATCCAGAGAGTCCAAATTGATTATCTCAATCTCCCCCGTCTTAGTATTCAATACACCTTTATGAGTGAGTGGAGAATAATCTGGAGAATCATATTTAACCACCGTACCGTACTTAATCAACTCATTATAGTCAATTCCCAACTTTTCACATTGAACCCTCCAAACAGCCTCTGGATCCATGATGATCTCAATATCACCAAGCTTATCAGGCATGAGTCTCTTAACCAACTCGTAAATAATCTCCCTAGGCGGCTTAACATCTACATCATTAGGTGGATCAACTGCCTTACGCATAATACCAACTTGCCCAATATTCCCCTTACTAGCTCCATAGATAGAGGCATTATCATACTCAAAGAAGAAAGGTGTAGGGAGTATAACATCAGCATATAAACATGTCTCATTCCACATTACATCCATTAATAATATAAAATCAAGTTTATTCAAGGCCTCAACCACTTTATAAGTTCCAGGCAGATGAGAAAGCAAATTTTCGTTAGATATAATTGCAACCTTAATCGGGTATGGTTTCTCCTCTAGAATTGATTTTATAGCCAATAATGAATATGCTTTAGGATTCGCCAATGGATACCCGTTCTCCATCCAATAAGATGCTATCGATATAACATTTTTTGGATGAGCTTTAAAGGGTGAAGGAGGCTTAACTTTCCTCGGCCACGCCCATCCACCCTTAACACCAACAGAACCCAACAAAACATTTATTAAAGCATTAACCCTATGAAGCATCGCCTCATTATAATACCTAACAGCTTTATATCCATGGTCAATAAATGCTCTAGGTGCCATATTTACTAATTCCTGGGCGACCCACTTTATCTCACTAGCATCCACACCAGATATTTTAGAAGCCCATTCGAATGAATACTTACTCACTGCATCCCTAACAATCGCCAAAGCCGTGGCTACCCGCCTACCATTATATGATCCACTATATAATAGAGATGGAGCAGATGCCTCAGACTTAAAACGAATCTCGCCACTCTCTTCATCATACACTAAATAATCAAGCTTACCCTTCCTCACTCCATCAACTATCTCCTTCGTACCTACAGGCTCAAAACTATCTAAATATATAAGCATTGATGCATTAGTGAACCTCCTCAAAAAAACAGAGTCAAAATACTCATTCCCGAGTATATAATTTAGAATCGATAATGAGATAGCTAAGTCACTACCCGGTCTCACCACAAAATATTTCTCAGCATAACCACATACATCAGAAAAACGTACATCGAAAACAACTATCCGTAGACCATTCATTAAGCCATTGGAAAGGGACTCCGCCCAAGGAGTTGCCACAAAGCCACCATAAGGGTTTCTATTCATAAATACAACGAACTGGGCATGCTCATAGTCTGGATAAATAGCACCCGGCCCCAACCTCTTACCAAAGACAAACCACCTACCAACATCAGCTGAAGTATGGCAGGTATCAGCATGCTTAGTAACATTGGGAGTGCCCAACAATTTTGCGAAACCACTTACTATACCCTTTTCACACCCCTGATGAGAGAAAAGAATTATTTGCTCAGGATGATCCAGATAATTTCTCAATTTATTTGCAGCCAAATCTAAAGCCTCACTCCAAGACGCCTCCCTGAACTCTCCGCTGCCTCTACTACCTATACGAATCATCGGCTTTCTAATTCTATCCGGATGCCTCCACACATCGTATAATGCCCTAGGCCTACCACATGCAGAATAATATTTTTTGAAACCAGGATAATAATTATGCTTAATTTGATGAAGAATCCTTTTTCCATTATACTCTAATACCTGTATTTTTATAGGACATCCCTGACCACAGATTATACAAGTAGATGGCACCCAGTAACTCTTGATCTTACCTATTTTAAGCAATTCCTCGGCGATAACTGGGGGGATACCGAATTCTCTTTGAATCAACGAATATAAACCTAATGAAGCCACACCAGATAATTTAAGAAAATCTCTTCTTGATAATTTAAGACTATGGTCGCTCATATATACTTTCCCCAATAAAATATTTATGTAATATATTTACAATTTAGATAAATATATATCCATTGTCAAAAAAATATATTTTATATACCTGAAAAAAGAAACACGAAGGGGCAAATTAATAGTGTATGTTTAAACTACATATTTCAGAGAGTAAAAATGAATATATTCATTAGCCGAATAATTTATTAAATAAACTTTTGTATATCAAATAAAGGAGAGAATATTTACTTAATAATTATGGTCGAAATGTTTTATAACTACGAAAATAGAGGATGCAGTGGAATATTGAATAAGCAAGGTGATAAAGGACCATTAATATTGCTACATGGATACAGCTTCACGAGTGATATTTGGAGGGAAATAGGGCTATTAAAAAAATTGAGAGAAAAATCTATCAAGTTTCTGGCGCTAGACATGCCATACGGCAAAATAAGTAATTGTAAAATGAAATCAAGAGACACATCAAAAAATATAGAATATCTTCATGAAACAATACAGAGAGAATTCAAGGAGAGTCCACCAATCATTTTGGGAGCCAGCCTAGGGGGATACATAGCTTTAAAATATGGGATAAAATACCCAATAAAGGCACTTATTTTGGTCGCACCTGTCTGGAGCAATCGGCCAGAAATAATTGACCATTATTCAAAGCAAAAAATACCTATACTACTATTATATGGAGATGAGGATCATATAGTTCCAAAAATTGAGATGGAGAGATTTAAAGCCAAGACCCCTAAAACCAAACTAATTATCTATGAAGAAGCGCCTCATCCCCTATACCTAAAGCATCCAAGCAAATTTGCTAAAGATATAACAGAATTTATAGGTGAAATCCAATGAAGAAAAAATCAACCGGTCATGTTGAGTGCATAGATATTTATAAAGCGAGAAAAAGATTAAAAAACCACATACTAAAAACACCCATTATTTACTCAGAAAAATACAGTGAATATATTGGCGGCGAAGTATACCTAAAACTCGAGAACATTCAAAAAACATCTTCATTCAAGATAAGAGGGGTATTAAACAAAATAATTAAGAATAATTTAATCGGCCCCACATGGGTAACAGCCTCCGCCGGGAACCATGGGAAAGCATTAGCATACGCATCCCAATTATACAAAAATAAGGCAATAATATATGTCCCCAGAAACACACCGATAAACAAGAAGAAGGCCATAATAAATTATGGAGCTCTATTGAAGACAGTAGAGGGAGATTATGATGAAGCGGAGAAAAATGCTAAGCAATATGTGAAGAGAAACATGAATTCAGTATACATATCTCCCTATAACGATAAAGACATTATAGAAGGACAGGGTACCATTGCACTTGAAATTATTGAGGATCATCCAATGATTGATAGTGTTATAGTACCTGTAGGAGGCGGTGGATTAATTTCAGGAATTTCAATAGCTTTAAAATCAATAGATAATGCAATAGAAGTAATAGGCGTACAAAGTGAGGCTTCACCAGCCATGTATGAATCGATAATTAAAGGAAGGATAGTGAAAACTAAGCTACGAGAATCAATAGCGGATGGACTCCATGGGAATATTGAGGAAGACTCAATTACATTCGATATAGTAAATAGTATGGTAGACAAAATATTGCTAGTCGATGAAACAACTATAAAAAAACATATAGCAAATATCTATTATGCACATCACCTCATAATAGAGGGAGCCGCAGCAACAACATTAGCTGCATTAGATAAGTATCGAGAACACTTCCACAAAAAGAGGGTCTGTGCAATACTAAGTGGAGGTAATATAGATCACAAAACATTCATAAATGTATTGAAAACATTCAAAGAGAATTATTAAAACCATTAATTTATAAAATAAGCAGTGGGTATCCCAACTCAAAAGCTACAATATAAATACCACTGAATATCAATAGAATTGAAATAAGAACATCCATATACCTCATATATTTATTAATATATTTAGATAAATAGAGACCGATATATGTCGATAGCCCAGAAAAGAATATCATCATCATATATATAGTTAACAAGTATGTTAGTAGTATTAGAAATAAGCCGTAGAAGCCGCTTGATACAGCCAACGCCGCAATCATAAATAATATTGGACCAGAACAAGCCAATGAAGATAATGCATAAACAACTCCATAAATGAAAGTTGACCGTCTACCTTTTAGCCTATTAATTAATCCCAAAGTAATTACTTCAATAGGTCTAGATATCAAATCTAATCTAGCCTTAAGAGAATTTAAAAAGCCAAATAAAATAATTAATATACCTAATACTAAAACAACCCTACTATACAACACCGTCAACACGTTGATAACACTTATCTGAATAATTGTTAGCAAACCATAGACCAAGATCATACCAAGCGATGAATAGAAACCTAGCTTAACACCATATATAAAATCCCTTTCCCTCCCGGACTCTCTAGCAATATAAACCATATATGTAGGCAATAATGGAAATGAACATGGAGAAAAAAATGAAGTTGTTCCAGCCAAAATAGCTAATGCAATAAATCCGTAATTTATCATATAAGTCATCAACCCATATTAAACGAATCTATCAACAATATTGACGAGCTCCTCAAATGAAGTGAGTCCCTCCTCCCTAAACCTTATAACCCCGTCTTTATCTATAATCAATAATGTAGGGATATAATATACTCCATACATACTGCCAATAGTAGTATTCCTAGTCATATACCAAGAGACATTATACTCCATCCAGAAATTCCTTGCGGAGGAGTCATCAGTATCCAGAGAAATACTAATTATAACGACTTTACCCTCATATAATTTATTCAACTCCTTTAAATATTGAACCTCAACCTTACATGGAGGGCACCATGAAGCCATAAACTCTAATACTACCACCCTACCCCTAAAATCGCTCAATCTATGCTGTCCACCATTAAAATCAATGAAACCAAAGTCTAGCGCCTGATTATCAATATATACACCCGAGGCACGAGAGCCATTATATAAGGAATATAGAGAGACATAATATAGAACTATTATGATTATACCGATAACAAGCACAATAAGTGGTGTATATTTTTTCTTAGCAATATTCATAACAAACTATTTGTATATAATAAAAAAATATAAAATGTAGTTAAAACCAACTTACTTCTTCCTTAGTAAGTAGAAAGCAATAGCCAATACTATAACGATGATCACAATAATAACGCCTAATTCAACTGGTGAAAACGGTAAGCCACCGGCTTCTCCACCGCCTCCTCCAGCACTGGCCTTTGCCTCGTTATATACACCCTCAAAGAATTCTTTAAGATCAGTCACTTGTGAGGGATCAACTCCAGCATTGGCAGCCATCTCATCCATCAAATCATCGAAACTATCCTCGTTGTGTTCTGCCTTAACAGCGGCGTCGATTGTCGGATACTCTTTAGCCCAATCCTTAATCTCATCGACAACTCCATCGAAAGTCGGCGCCACTCCTCCCTCTTTATGACAATTCACGCAACCCAGCTGCTGGAACTTAGCCTCTGCCTCCGACTCCGTCAATGCATATGCATATGCTGCTCCAACAACCAATATCATTGATAGAATTAGCAGCGCCAATATTACTTGTTTACGATTTTCAGTAGGCATAATATTAAAATACCGTGTATTGATAGAATTTAGTGAGTATATTAACGGAGTTAATACCATATATATAATTTATTATTGTATTTAACATTGAAAAATAATATATATAGATAATTAAAAATTATATCTAATCCAGCTCTATAAAATTAAAATATATGTTTTAATACTATGCTAAATTTTAATGGCTAATGTAAGCTTATACGGGGCATATACAGTGATATCTTCATCTGGATTTATATTGGCCATTGGATCAGCATCAACCAAGAACCGCTTATCATTACTAGAGCCCTGGATCCTCTTTACATTCCCCAGAAAGGATACATGGTATACATGAATATGAAATCTATTTGAATTATCTATAGGATTCAATGAAAAAGACTCCGGCCTAATAGTAATTAATACTTTATCTCCAACATCTATATCCAAATCATTCCTAGAGGGAACTGCCTTAACCCTCCCCAATCCACTCTCCAACTCCACTTCCAAGAAATCATCAATATCAACAACCTCACCCTCTATAAAAGTACCTTGGCCAATAAAATCAGCAACAAAAGAATTCTTAGGATGGAAATAAATATCAATGGGATCACCAACCTGCATTATCTTACCTCTATTCATGATAGCCATCTTATCAGATATACTCATCGCCTCCTCCTGATCATGAGTAACATATATAGTAGTAATGCCAAGTTCCCTCTGTAACCTCCTAATCTCAGCCCTCATCTCAATCCTTAACTTAGCATCAAGATTAGAAAGAGGCTCATCAAGTAAAAGAACCTTCGGCTGTATAACCAATACCCTAGCCAATGCAACTCTCTGTTGCTGACCACCTGACAGTTGATGAGGAGTTCTATTCTCCAACCCCTCCATATGCACAAGCTTCAAAGCCCACTTCACACGCCTATCTATCTCATCCTTAGGCAACTTCCTTACCCTTAACCCATAAGCTATATTATCATAAACCGTCATGTGAGGCCATAAAGCATAATTTTGGAAAACCATACCAGTATTCCTCTTATGAGGAGGAACATAAGTAACATCATCTTCATCGAAGAATATTCTACCCTCATCAACCAACTCAAAGCCAGCTATACTCCTAAGGAACGTAGTCTTACCACACCCACTGGGTCCAAGCAAGGTAAAAAATTCACCGTGCTTAATATTTAGCGAAACCCTATCCAAAGCCACAACATTACCAAACCTCTTGACTAAATCCATAGTCTTTATACTAACCATACACCGATCCCCTTATCATCAATAAGATTATTTATATTCCAATTAAAGCTACAGCCCTCTTCCTAAGTAACAAATTACTACCAACTATCATAATAAACTGTAGAAGCATCAGCATAACACCCATCGCCGCCGCCACAAACGTTCCACCAAACCCTTTAAATAACATATCATACATCTTCCAAGTCATCGGCGCATCATTATGATTCGCATCACCTATAACAATACCAGTACTCACCTCCGACATACTATATATAAAACTCAGCATCCCACCAGCCAATATATTAATAAATATTAAAGGCAAAGTAATCGTGAAAAAGACCCTAGTCCTCGATGCACCAATATTAATCGCAGACTCCTCCAAGCTTTTATCCACTTGTTCCAGACCAGCAAATACAGCCCTCACCGTAAATGGAAACTTCCTAACCGTATATGACATAATTAGCAGAGGAGCCCCCCATATAAGAGGGGATAATGGTGTAGTTAAATAAACAAGGAAGAAGCCAGTTGCTATAATAATACCTGGAATAGCTATTGGTAAGGTAACCAACGTATCAAGCAGCTCCATCCCTCTAACCTTAACCCTACTAACTAAGTAAGCTGCGGAAACCCCCAAAACAATAATTAATACAGTTGCTACAGACGCATACACAACACTATTTATTATTGACCTTAAGACACCAGGCTCGGTAAATAATTTATAAAAATTCCTAAGTGTATAATAAGTCGGGAGAAGCTGTCCAGATGGCCATTCACCAGCAAAAGCCAATAGGAGAACTCCTATATGTGGAAGCAAAGCAACTAAAAGTATAAATATACATATTATATATACAAATACCGAAACAGAGAACCTTAACTTCTTCCTCCTCGGCCTCCAAATACCACCCTTAGTAAGCATAGCATACCTCCTAAGGCTAATATATCTCCTTAAAACAACAAATATAGTAGCAGATATTAAGAGCAGAATAAGAGATAGGGCAGTAGCATCACCCTTAATTGAACCAGTCGGGGTAAACATATTCCTAAAAATATATACTGGCATCAGCTTATCGGCATTCGACCCCCTAAAGACAATTGGGGTACCTAAATCCTCTATACTTAAAATAAATACTAATAATGCACCTGCCTCAATTCCAGGAAGAGAAAGCGGTAACGTAACCGTTCTAAATAAATAGAATCCACTAGCCCCCATATTCTCCGCTTGTTCCTCTAAAGATGGATCAATATTAATAATAGATGTATAAATATTCAGGAATGTTATCGGATAAAATAGTAGTGTTTGAACCAAAATGACAGCCGATATACCTGTTACTTCAATCCTAAAAGGCATTACCCTCAATAGATCAACAAACAGGGTATTCAGAACACCTTCACTGGTAATCATCTTCTTGATACCGATGGCCCCAACAAACGGAGTGGATAATAATGGAGCCAACAACGCAATCCTTAAAATCTCATCACCAAAAAATTTATACCTAGCAAATATAAATGCAAGAACAAAACCAATCAATGTGCTAAAGATAGTGGTCATACTAGCCACAAATAAACTATTAAGAATAATACCGAAATCCAGACCCTCCACAAAGATTAATACCTGCTTACCCTGTTGAGTAGAATATTCAATAATATCGAAAAAACGACCCTCAACACCCTTCCATGGAAGATATAGAGGATCTTGCAAGATATGTTGGAACCAATACAGAGATATCTTACCATTATAAATAAATGATGACTGGACTATAGTTAAAACAGGAAGTATAAGAAAAAAAGTAAATACGGTCAAAACAGATAATAATTGAACCCAATTCAGAGCATCAAAATGCCATCTAAGTTCATTAACCTCCTTAACAATCCTGGCTGTTAGACTAGACAATCAACTATTCACCCAGACAATGCCTGTACAATAGACCTATATCGTTCCCTAGCTGCCTCACGCCACAATTGTTGATAATGACTCTGAGCCTCAGCACTCTTATATAACTGTTCATTTATCTGCATAGCAAACTGTAGAGTGAAGGTCTTAACCTCCCCATTCTCCTCCCAAGAAAGTGGCTTACCTAATTCATATGCCCAATGCTCAAATTCCTCCTGAGTAATCCTACCAGATGTATATGCATCTACAATAGCCTTCCAAGCCTGAACCAAGTCATCATGTACATCGGCCAAAACAGCATCAAAATAATATCTCATTGAAAACTCTATCTGGAGAGCAAGACTATCATTGAAAGGTATACCAATATTATTCAAAGCATCCTTATAACTTTTATAAAGGTCAGGCCGCTGCTTCCCCTCAGGTGTCTGGAAAACATCCTCCCTAACGGGCAATCTATTGACACGCTTATCCAGCCAAATCTTCTGACCCTCAACACTCACAACCCACCTAATAAATGCTTGGGCAGCCTCCTTATGCTTAGAAGTCTTAAGCATCGCTATGGGATCACCATTAATGATAGATTCATTATATGGTAATACATAATAGTTCCCGGGATATTCTATCTGAGCTGTATAGCCATAAAAGTCTATACCTATAGAGACAGCCGTATCACCAGTCTCAACTGCTGTGAGTGCTTCAACACTTCCATCAAAAGGCTTGCCATTAGCAGCAATCCTTGTAATAATCTCCCAACCCTTATCCCAACCAAATTTCTGTAAAATAATTTCATATATCCTTGTATGACTTGTCGAAGTAGTAGGTCTAGCATAAGCTATAACAGGCTTAGGCAAAAGCTTCGCAAAATCAACCGACGCAAGATCTTCCCAAGTTTTAGGCTCAGGCAAACCCAATTTTTTTAGGACAGGTCCATTAACTATGAAGCCGAAGCTAGCAATAGCGGCAGCGACCCAATACATCTTACCATCTATAACCCTCTTCAAAGGCGAACCTCCAACAGAATCAGGAATTTCACTAATCGTCTTAAGTGTATCAGGATCAGTAATCGGCTCAAGTAAATCTGACTTTATTAATTGATCAAATAAAGTGGGTCCCCCACCCCAAGCAACATCTATATCTCCAACGCGGTTAATAGTGTCTATCCATAAAACAGGAGCCGGACCGAGGAATTTAAGGTCGACAATATTATACTTCTTCGCAATATCTGACTTTAAGAAATGTTCCTTCGTTAAGATCCATATAGTAGATGGATGGCGCGTAATTATCTTCAACACGATACCCTTAGCTGGAGTGGTTGTCTCCGTACCGCCGCCTCCCCCTCCTTGTGAAGAAGAATAGTATACCCATAGCCCACCAGCCACGATTGCAAGGACAATTATTATAGCACCAATAACAACTAATCTAGATACACCTCTTCTAATCATTGGAACCACCAAATCATGTGCCTATATTCATTTAGGCACAGAATATAATCAATATACATTTAAGCATACCATAAATATATTTATAAACTAACTTATCACAGAAACATTATAAAATGATAAATAAAAAGCTGGGCTCTATTTTCTAACCTTAACCAATATAGCGATCACTACAACTATAATTATAGCTGCTATTACACCAATAATTAGAGATAAATCGAGGTTAGGACCTGCTGAAGGAGGTGGCGTACTACCGCCTAAAGATCCATATGTACCATATATTGTATTCGAGTTACCCGAGTAATCTGAAAGAACGACTTTATAATAGAATCCCGCTAAATCCCTTGGAATAGTTGGATAAGGCCATGAATCTATAATAATGTATTTACACGGAGTCCAACTAGAGTTATCCGTACTGTAAAATACATCAATATGAGCTATACCAGTACCCTCATCCACTGCATTAATTCTAAGATAATAATATTGCTTAAAGGTACCAACTTTTATAGTTGCATTCGGCGGAGAATTATCCACCCCCTGTGACAATACATATACCATCTTAGACTTCTTTGGCACAGACACATTATATATAACTGTTTTAAGTCTATTACCATCACTCACTTGATAAACATTATTTGATACAGTAGAATCATTTATCCTCAATTCACCACCATTATCCAAGATTTTAAAGAAAAGTGTTAAGTTAACATCATAGTCCAAATCATTGGTGACTATGGCAGTTTGCCCAGTCGAGGTGTAAAAATTATCTTGAGAATAATCGACATAGAATTTCTCCAAGTTAAATATCATATCATCATTAGCAATAATCGATCCATTGGAAAATCCGTATATTAATCTGAAACCGAGAAATTCCTTAGATAATTCAGTTGATGTAGTCGTAATCGATAATATACCAGTGGTATCCGAGACTCTCTTACTATTTCTATGAATATGTCCATGTAAAAATAGTGATATCCCAAATTCATCATTCATATTCTTGAAAAATTGAATAAATTTGTTGGATACTACATCTGGGTCCCAATTAGGATAATGAGAATTCATAATCTTCAATCTTAAATCACGATAATTTACTAACGTATCTCTAATCCATTCATAAACAACATCCTCAGCGATATCCCCAGTCTCAGCATCAATATTTACTATAATACCCTTACCAAGATACACCATCGATGAATCTGGGGCGAAATACTTCTCTATTAAATATAATCCTTTAGAATTGAATGAATAATCTGTATTGCCGAGTGTCGTGGTAAATGGTACAGCTAAATTACTCAATAGACTATAAATATGCTGTATTCCCTGTTCTTTATTCTGTTCAATAAAATCTCCCGAACATACAATTATGTCAACACCCATGGATTCCAGGCTATAAATAGCCTTATCAAAATTCTCGTATGCCTCGATATACTTACCACCCCAACCGCCCAAATGTGGATCAGAGATATGCCCAATAACAATTCTATCCTTGTACATAGGGACAACCATTAATGAGTTCGGCTCTCTAAAAACACTAGACCCACTGAATACAACCAAATCATATAATGAACTCCGTATATCATCTGGAAGCCTACCAGTAATTTTGGTAATATCCTTTATAACAGCTCCTTCACGATTATCTACAATGGATTCGACATCAATAACATCTATGCTATAATTAAAGCCACGTATATTATCAAATGCATAAAGCGATCTAACTTCAATAGAGCCGGATAGGTAAACAGTGATGTTGTCTCCAGGCCTTAGAAAAATGGGGGCTGCAAGCCTAGGATAAAGAATTTTATTAATTGGCTCGACATGATAAGGTGCAAAAGGTATATATACTTCATTGAGCGGGCGGGCATTATATATAGGCAGGGCCAAAAACAGCATTACTGACAGGAAAATTATATAGCTATATCTCATTCAATCCACCAATAACACAATTTATTAACAAATTATTTTAAGTAAACTTTTTTAAAGATTTAATTATCAAATTAAACCTCAATGATCATTGGTATAAACATACCTACATGTTATATTAAATAACTGGTTAAAACATTAACTTATAGAAGTAATCTTTATACCATTGTTTAGTTAATTTAATCCAAATATAATTGAAATATATTGAGGTGAATTATTATGAGTGGCCCAAATATTGGAGAAAAAGCACCAGATTTCTGTCTACCCAATTCAATGGGTGAAGAAGTCTGTTTAAAAGACTATAAAGGGAAATGGATAGTCCTATATTTCTACCCCAGAGACAATACATCTGGATGTACTAGAGAAGCTATTGACTTCACAACTCTCCTTAATGAATTTAATAAAAACGGCGCCGTAGTCATAGGTGTAAGTCCAGACTCTATAAAAAGCCATCAAAAATTCATTGATAAACATGGATTAAAGGTAGAGTTACTAAGTGATACCGATAAAAAAGTTATTAAACTATATGGAGCCTGGGGTAAAAAGAAGAGATATGGCAGAGAATTTGAGGGGGTCATTAGAAGCACTTATTTGATAGATGACAAGGGAATAATTAGACATATATGGAAAAAAGTCAGAGTACAGGGACATGCAGAAGAAGTCCTCAACAAACTAATGGAGCTTAAAAAATGAAAAATTATAGAGTTACCTTTTTAACCAGCGCGTCTACGAATATAGAGAATTCCAATGATTATTAATATTATAATCGCTACAACGGAAATCATGTCTAAATAAGGAGTGATAATCTCCCAATTCTCACCTAGTACAACGCCAACATATGTCAAGAAGAAGTTCCAAATAAATGAGCCGGTTAGAGTATATATTAGGAAGGGGTAAACAGCCATCTTCCCAGCGCCTGCAACAACAGATATATATGTCCTAACCCCTGGGGTTAATCTACCCAAGAAAATAATTATTGAACCATATCTTTCGAACAATTTCTCGACATAATTTAAATGACGCTCTTCTAATAACAAATATTTACCATACCTTGATACAAAAAGTCTACCATACTTAAATCCAACTCCATAGAGGATCATTGAGCCAATCAAATTAGCCACAGTGGATAAAAAAATTACTATATAGAAATTAAGATCGCCTTTAACAGACAAATAACCAGCGAATGGGACGACGACTTCGCTTGGTATAGGTATACCAGCTGACTCCATCGTCATAGTCAAAAATATTCCTAAATAGCCTATCTCACCAACTAAGTTAATCAAGAATTGAATGAAGGTAGCTGTAATACTGTTCATTTGGCCATTCCTCTATAAAAAATATACCTATATATCTCAATACCCAATTAATATATAAACCAATATTAACCTCCTCTCGAATAACCTACCACGGGTATATACCTATAAAAGCCGAATTTATACATTGATTACATAAGGAGAGTGCCACCTAATATAATTATATAAAGTACCAGCAAATATGCATAGAGGAAGTACATTAGGTTAAGATTTTTTATTAACGTATCTTATTATTGGAGGGAAAACGGATGAAGATAGATGTTAAAAAAGTTATTAAACGAGATGGAAGGATAGTCGATTTCGACATAGAGAGAATTAGAAACGCCATACAGAAAGCAATGATGAGTGTAAATAAATACGATGAAAAAACTTTGAACAAAGTTGTAAGGTATGTAGTTAGAGTATTAAACGAGAAATATGGTGAGGAAGGCACACCCCACGTTGAGGATATCCAAGATATTGTAGAGTTCGCACTTGTAAGGTATGACCTATATGAAGTTGCTAAAGCATATATATTATATAGGAAGGAAAGGGAGAAAATTAGAAAAGAGAAGATGCTCTTACTGAATAAGGATTACCTTGATGAAGTCGATAAATCATTTTCCTTAAATTCTATTAGATTATTAGCTGCAAGATACCTATTAAAAGATAATGAGGGAAAAATAATAGAATCACCTAAACAATTATTCCAAAGGGTAGCTTTATTAATTGTAATACCAGACATACTGTATGATGAATCGATATATGATAAATATGCGGGGCAAACCATCCACGAAGAGGAAGATTTTAATCCAGAGGAATGGGAGGGGAAATTAGGTCTAGGCTATAACCCTGAAACAGGGTCATTCAAAGTACATTGGAATAGGTACCATTTACAGAGGATGAAAGAATTATATGATAGATTAAATAATGAGAAGAAAATGAAGATTCCATGGAGTAAATTCATAGAGAAATTGGCAAGAGGAGAATTAGATAAGTATTATGACATTTTCTTAGACTATTATAATTTAATGGTAACTAAGAAATTTTTACCAAATAGCCCGACCCTATTTAATGCAGGAACAAGACTTGGGCAATTATCAGCATGTTTTGTTTTAGAGATCCGTGATGACATCAATTCCATAATGAAGGCGGCTTCCGATGCAGCAAAGATATTCAAAACCGGAGGCGGAATAGGAATAAACTATTCTAATCTACGACCCGAGGGAGATATAGTGTCATCTACAGCTGGCGTCGCTTCTGGGCCTGTCTCCTTCATGAGAATAATTGACACAGTCACTGATGTAATTAAACAGGGGGGAAGGCGGAGAGGCGCTAATATGGGTATATTAGAGATCTGGCATCCAGATATAGAAAAATTTATAACTAGCAAGTCCAAGCCTGGATTTCTAGAAAACTTCAATATATCAGTAATGATAACACCCGATTTTTGGGAAGCATTCAATCAAGACGGTGAATATAGTCTCGTCAATCCAAGAGATGGAAGCGTTTGGAAGAAGATAAAGGCTAGGCAGATATTTAGAATGATAGCAGAAAATGCATGGAAAACTGGAGATCCAGGTGTACTGTTCCTAGATAATATAAATAAACACAACGTAATGAAGAAATATTTAGGTGAGATAAGGTCGACAAATCCATGTATATCAGGCGACTCTAGAGTATTGACCCCGATGGGGTGGATAAGAGCCAGAGAGTTATATCAAATAAATATAGGGAATAAGATATTAGGTGTATCAATAAATAGTAATATATTAGGGGAAGGTGGGGACGCCAACCCAACCAAAACTAGATTACTGACGGCTATTCATAATGAAATAGTCTATCGAGATAGACATAATAAAAAATTAAAATTATTAGTTCCTCGAGATTCCGAGGGATGGTGTTGGCATATTGGATACAAACGCGGTCTTCATATAGAGAGTAAGGAAGGATACACTATTACTGTAACCCCTGAACATAAATTCCTCACACCCAATGGTTGGAAAGCGGCTAATAAATTGAGTGTAGGAGATAAAATACTTGTCAGTAGAATACATCCAGCATTTATAAATCAAGAGTACAAGGGAGAATATAAGGTTGATAGTGATGTTGCATTTGCATTAGGATGGTTAATTGGCAAAGGCGTATTTAATGAGGAATATGTAGCTTGGTACATAGAAGATGATGATAAGATAGCTGAAAATAGATTGAGGCACGCAATACATAAACTTGGAGGAAACCCACTTTCACATACATATATGATTAACCGAACAGTACGCAAAATCCAATACGACATAGGTACACAAGTATATAAAAATGTATCTAATATCATATGTAAATATTCTGGAGATAAAAATATTGAGGGAATACCCGAAATTATATGGAGACTGGCTCCCGAGTCCCTAGCAGCCTTCCTAAGGGGAATATTCACTGTAAACGGCACTATCGATGAACATAATAGAATTAAATTACTCAATAGAAAAATCGACTTCCTAAAAGATATACAAATATTATTAACCACATTTGGAATTTACTCAGAGATAACTAGTAAATCAAATACAGATGACAAGAATAATACCACCTACCCATACAACAAAATCTCTTCTAATGAGGATTATAATGAATTAATTATATCTGGTTATAGCCTAAAGCTATTCAAAGACATAATTGGATTCGAAGACATAACCAAAATGGAAAAATTAACTTTACAGAATATTGATAAAGATTCGATATGGATAACAATATCCAATATTAAAAAATTAGACAGAGTAGATTTCTATGATTTCACTGTGCCTAAATATCATAATTATATAGCCAACGGCATACTTAACCACAACTGCGGAGAAGAGCCTCTTTACCCATACGAATCCTGCAACTTGGGCTCCATAAACTTATATGCCTTGATCAAAATCAAAAACGGTAAAAAATATTTCGATTGGGAAGAATATAGAAAAGTCATTAAACTTGCAACTAGATTCCTTGATAATGTCATAGACGTTAATCAATTCCCACTACCAGAAATAAAAGAAAAAACACTATCAACACGTAAGATTGGCTTAGGACTAATGGGACTAGCTGACACCCTATTCGCACTCAAAGTTCCCTATAATAGTGAAGAAGGATTCTGGCTAATGAGCAAATTCGCCGAACACTTAACCTATTACTCTATGGAAGAATCAGTAGAACTGGCCAAAGAACGAGGGACATTCCCTCTATACGATAAATCAAGCTATGTAGATGGAGAGATGCCAATCGAGGGATATTATAGGAAAGAAGAATGGACACTAGACTGGGAAAAGTTAAATAAGTTAATAATGGAATATGGAATTAGAAATTCCGAAACAACCACAATAGCACCAACTGGCTCAATATCAATGATAGCCGACACCTCATCTGGAATAGAACCTCAGTTTGCACTCGTCTTCGAAAAAAGAGTAACAGTAGGTACATTCTTCTATGTCGATAATGAGCTAGAATATGAGTTAAAGAGAAGAGGACTATATAGTGAAAAACTTCTAAAAAAGATTGCAGATAATGGAGGCTCCCTACAAGACATTGAAGAAATACCAGAAGATATGAAGAAAATATTCATAGTAGCGTACGATATACCGTGGTGGGATCATGTGAGAGCTCAGGTAGAGATATCTAGATGGATATGTGCAGCTGTCAGCAAGACAATAAATATGCCAAATTGGGTGACAGTCGAAGATGTAGAGAAAGCATACTTATTTGCATATAAATTAGGAGCAAAAGGAATAACAATATACAGAGATGGATCAAAAGCCGTACAAGTCCTCGTTACTCCATCACAAAGAACAGGAAAATATGTATTAGAAATAGAAAATAATACTCTTAAAATGATGCAAGAACTGGGTATTGAACCACCCTCATATGCAAAGACAACTAAGCAAGATGTTGAAACTAAGTCAAAGATAAAGATGCCCACTATATTAGCAAGTGGAATAGAGGGAGATGGTGAAGAAAGATATGAGAAATGCCCCATATGTGAAAGCCTAAACATTATATATGCAGAAGGATGCCTAAGATGCCTGGACTGCGGCTGGTCAGCATGTATAATAAGTTAAAGAAAATAACGTTCAAAACATATCCCAATATATATAATATAATTTCAAGTATTATTTAGACTACCGTAAATTAATAATTTTGCAAAAACACGAGGTGTGTTCAATGGTTAGAAAATTAAGCCCCGATGAGCAACCGTGGTGCATTGACAAAGAAACTGGAGAACCAATAATAAACAAAGGAGTACAGAATGTATGTATAGATAAGTCAACCATATGCTATATAGACGGTTATCACAGTAAACTATTCTATAGAGGATACAGCATAGAAGATCTGGCGAAAAATAGCAACTTCGAAGAAACAACATTCCTATTACTAAATGGATATCTACCCACAAAGAATGAATTAGAGGATTTCAAAACCAGTTTAATAAATGAAAGAAATATACCCGATAAATTAATCAACCTATTAAAAATGATACCCAGAGATATCGAGCCTATGGAGATGCTAAGAACAGCAGTTTCATACCTAGGAAACCTAGATCCGGATAGACATGACATATCAAGAGATGGATTCTATACAAAAGCAATTAGACTAATCGCGAAAATGCCCACAATAGTGGCCTATTTCCATAGACTAATCAACGGAAAAGAATTGGTAAAACCAAGTGATAACATGGGACATGCGGAGAACTTTTTACACATGTTCTTAGGAAGAGACCTTGATGAATTAGAGAAAGATGCCATCGATACAGCATTTGTCCTATACGCAGAACATGAAATGAATGCATCTACTTTCACAACCGTAGTTATCGCATCAACAGCATCAGACTATTATAGTGCAATTGTAGGAGGAATAGGTGCATTAAGGGGCCCACTACATGGATACGCCAATGTAGAGGCCATGAGACAATTTAGAGAAATTGGGAGCGTTGATAATGTAGAAAACTGGTTCAATAAATACATATTGACAAAGAAGAGAAGGTTAATGGGATTCGGTCACAGGGTATATAGGTCCTATGATCCAAGGGCGAAGATTTTTAGAGAATACGCAGGGAAACTAGCTAAAAAGAGGGGTGGAGAGATACTAGAAATTTACAATATAGCAAACAAACTTGAAGAAGTGGCACTAGCTTCCCCATTAGCCGAGAAAGGAATATACACAAACACTGATTATTGGTCTGCAATCGTATATGGAGCTCTAGGAGTCCCAACAGATTTCTTCTGCACACTCTTTGCACTATCACGAGTAGTTGGTTGGACAGCACACATATTGGAATATACTGAAAACAATAGAATAATCAGACCTAGGCTATTCTATACAGGCGAGGTAGAAAAAGAATATATACCCATTGAGAAAAGAACAAAGAAATCCACTAGCGTAGAAATAACCCATTAAACCCATCCTTTTTATATTTTTTGAACAAAGTCAGTTAAAATCGGTATAAAGAAAGGAATTTATTTTTTCTGATTATATATATAAATATAACTATTGGTATATATCGGTGAAATAATAAATATTTATTTTAGTGTTGCAAAATGAAGGAAGAAATTAAAGATGGTGAGGAAGAACAATATGCTAAAGAATTGATTAAATATCTGAATGAAATTCAGGGCGAGACAATCAGAAAAGGAATAGAAGTACGTTCATTAGTCATAGGAAAAAGCAGCATAGGAGAGTGGAAATATACATTAAATTATTATCTACCGACAAAAGACATAACGATACTGCTCAAGAGATTTGAAAAACAACCATCATCATATGCCATCTTAAAGATTTCCGATAAAATAACTGAAGTAGAGGACCTAGACTCATTGCT
This sequence comes from Candidatus Geothermarchaeota archaeon, assembly GCA_015523725.1. Classification (GTDB taxonomy): domain Archaea; phylum Thermoproteota; class Nitrososphaeria; order Geothermarchaeales; family JDFR-13; genus WAMZ01. The sequence goes on along the minus strand of WAJV01000008.1, from coordinate 15,328 downwards.
AAATAAAGTAAAGAAAATTTACAATTTATTAATAGCACTCAAAAAGGAACTAAAGGAAGAGGGAGAGATAAAGAAAGTATACTATATATAAATCGCACTCGAAATTAAAAATATTGAAAATTTCGGGTTAAAGGAGTGATTTATATATATGAAAAAATTATAGATTATACTAAATTTATAACTCCTCCATTTATTAAAAATGATTTATGATGAATGAAGAACTCCTCGAAATATCAAATAAGATTATTAACAAAGCAGAAAAATTAGGAGCAGAGTGGGTGGAGGTAAGAATACAAGACACAATATTTGAGCAAATACAGTATTTAAATAATAGGCTTAAAGAAAGCACCTACAATAGAGATGTAGGAGTCGGCATAAGACTCATGATAGAAAATAAATTAGGATTCGCAAGCACCAGTGGATTATCAATCCATGACATCGAGAAAACACTTGAAGAGGCATACAAAACAGCAAGAGTATCAAGAACGCAAATAAATTTGAGCCCTATAAAACCATATAAAAAGAGATTCAAAATCGATGACTATAAATATCATCCAAAAGACGTAGAGTATAAGGAAAAACTCAATATAGTAAATGAGTTGAATAACTTAGTATATGAAGAATTTAGAAATAAAAAAGGAAGTAGATATGATAAGATCGAAACAGTGAATATTAGACTAGGCATGTATTATGGTGAACATTATATATCTACAAGCGAGGGACTAGAAGTTATATCAGAAGAAATATTGAATGGATTAGTAGCCAGCGTAGTCGTTAGAAAGGAGGATAAGAGGGGAGATGCATATACTTACATCGGGAGCAGTAGAGGTCTAGATAAAATATTAGACAGAGATTCTATATCCAAGATTGGGAGAGATGCAGTAAAATTCGCATTAGAAAAAGTTAGCGCTAAGAAAGCTCCCTCAGGATACTATCCCGTAATAACTTCCCCAGATGTATCTGGAGTATTTGCCCATGAAAGTTTCGGACACATGAGCGAAGGTGATTACGGAGCAAGCGGAGCCTCCCCATTATCCAATAGACTTGGTGAACAGATAGGATCCGAGAATGCATTCATCTATGACTCAGGCGTTCCACCCAATAACCAAGGATTCATTTACCTTGTGGATTCTGAGGGAGTCCCTACTAAAACCGTTCCATTAATGGAGAAAGGCATCTTTAAAGGATTTATGCATAGCAGGGAAACAGCTGCTGACATGAACACTGAGAGCACGGGTAATGGAAGAGCTCAAGACTACAGTAAACCTGTTATAGTCAGGATGAGGAACACTTACTTCGGGGGAGGAGATTGGGACTTAGAGGAAATGATAAAGGATATTAAGGAGGGAATAATAGCTTATGATGAAAGAGGGGGACAAGCCGAGTTAAGCGGCACATTCTCATTCACCGCTTCAAGAGGGTATTACATTAAAAATGGGGAGATCCAATACCCAGTAAGAGATATCGTATTATCAGGGAATATATTCGATATGCTAAAAAACATAAGAGGAGCAACAAAAGAAATCGAGATAAATGCAATACCCTTCGGAGGCTGCGGAAAAGAGGGACAGGGAGTATATGTAGGCCTAGGCGGACCATACCTATATATATCGACACTAAATATAGGAGGTGGATAGTAAATGAATTTAAAACGTATAGTTAATTACGCATTAGAAAATGGAGCTAATGAGGCGGAAATCACGAAAATAAAGACCATATCTAGAGTAGCCAAACTATTGGGTGAAAAATTAACCACTACATCATCAATACAGATAGAAACTATTATAAGGATTATAGTAGGGAAATCAATAGCATCCATCAAGGTTTCGAGCTCAGAAGAGGCGATATTAAAAGATAGCGTTGATAAGGCTATATCCATAGCAAAGAATTCACCACCAGATCCATATTGGGAAGGACTCACATCGGGAGGAAAACCTACGGCAGATAAGTTAGAAATATGGAATGAGGACCTTGCAAACCTAGACATAAAAACGATGGTGAATTACTTAAATAACGACCTAAAATACGCCAAAAATATTGCAGATAATATCAAAATAGTGGGAATATCATATAACTACAATGAAAGCGAAATAATGATTACCAATTCTAATGGAGTGGACGCCGAGGACAAAATAAATGGTTTATTTTTCCTTATAGAGACTAAGGGGAAGAAAAATGGTTACGAAGCATCTACATTCGGATATACAAGAGGAAGAGAACCAACACTCAATACCGAACAAGTTATAGAGAACACCATCTCAAGAAATAAAGAATTACTAAATGCAGAAAAATATCAAGGCATTTATGACCAAGCGATCGCCCTAGACCCCCTTGCAACCGCAACAACACTTTTCTTCTCCATCGCAAGAGTAATAACTGGAACAGCGGTAATGGAGGGATATTCACCATTTAAAGATAAGCTAGGTGATGAAATAACATCGAGAAACTTAACATTAATAGATAACGGAATATTAAGGGGAGGATGGAACTCTAGAGTATATGATGATGAAGGATATCCACGTGGGACTACAAAAATTATTGAGAATGGAGTACTAAACGCATTTATACATAATTCCTATACTGCAAAGAGACTCGGACAATCAAATACAGGCAATGCAGTTAGGAGAGGAACCACCCTAACAGTAGGAATAACCAACCTAATTATCAAAGGAAAAACAAAACAATACAACAAATTATTATCAAGCTATGATGAACTAATCCTAGTTAGAAATATGCCCATGAATGCACACACTACAAATTACATTACCGGGGCGTTAAACATGGTGGCAACAGAAGTATACTACATTAAAAAAGGAACTATAGAAAAAGTATTGAAGCCAATGACCCTGAGTGGAAACATATACCAGTCACTAATGAGATTAGAATTAGGAGACGACTATGAAGATACATTCTATAATGTGATTACACCAACAATAGTTCTAGAAGGCTTGAAAATGGCTTAGTAAAAACTTTAATCAATCCATCTATCCACATACCTCTCCATATTCTGCAGAACAACTACTCTTGAAGGCGGATACTCATCCATGAACTCAAAACCATTGAGGAGATCGAGTAAATCCATAGAATAAGATCTTATTTCATCATGAGTTAGCATATTCTCCTTACCTAACCTATCAATAGAAAAACCAACATGCATATAACTCTTTATTTCTATAAAGTGGGGATTGGCCTTCTTCAATAGCCTCACATACTCATTCATATATTCCCGTTTATCATTTAAACCCTTAATTAATGTAAATCTAATTACAGTTCGAGTCGGGATCCAAGAAATAATTTCAAGACTCCTCAAAAAATTATCCCAAGCACCCCCTACCATAGGATGCACAATCCTCTTAAATAACTTTTCATTTGGAGCATTCATAGATATATATAGCTGCGTCGGTAAGGCATCCTCTTCATATAGCCTAATCAACATATCCGGATTAGCTCCATTCGATACAACAAAAATACTACGTGTACTTGGTAAAGACTTCAATAATTTAATCAACTTGGGTAATTTCGGATATAAAGTTGGTTCACCGGATAAAGATATTGCATAATGAGTGGGTAAATAGGCCTCCTTCAACAATTCCTTATCAATAGCTGGAGTCCCTTTATAGCCACTCATCAACCGCCTCCGCTCCAACTCAAGATAAAACATCAACTCCTCAGGATCAGCTACCTCATCATCACCCATATCAATAATACGCATAAAACGAGTTGGCCTCCAACAAAAAATACATCTAAAATGACACATCATTCCGGCAGGACTAAACTCAAAACATCTATGTGTATCAATTCCATAGAAAACTTTTTTATAACATACACCCCGATTTCTCAGACTCTTCTTAGTCCAATGGCAGACCTCGACAGTACCATGCAAAGACACTCCATAACCAGCCTTCTCAAGCCTATCCCTCAACTTCTCTGGGATAACTATCATATTCATAGTCATATCAAATTTATCTATAAGCAATATTTAAATAAAGACATTAAAACATTGTTAAGAGTGTATATAATATAAAAGTCGTTAATAAATCAGCAGACGTACTTTCGATAGGTATAACAAAGTGATCTGGATCTAAACTCTTCATAAAAGTAATATAAGCTATCACCAAACTATATATACCTATCGCTACCGTAGATAATAATCCAGCTAGACCAATACCCAAATACTCAGTAAATGGAGATGAATCAACACCCACTAGAAAATGACCAAACATAGTATAAGTGATAAAAATGAAGGGAATCAAAAGAGTAAATATGGCCAAATATATCAAAGGACGATAATTATGGAAAATACTTCCAGATATACTTAACTCTGTAGTCGCGGAGGAACCAATGATACTGCCTACATCCCCAATTGTAGTCAATAAAGCCGGATAAACAAAATAAATATACTTCCTCAACACAATCTTCGAACCAAGCACCTTCATCAAATGTCCAGTAAAAAGAACCAAAAAACCAGACAAAATCAACGCCAATAAACTTTCACTAAACTCCCTAAAATAAAGATCCTTATCCAATCCTATCCGAGTGAAAATTATGGGCAATACAATCAATGGAGAAATAAAAATCAATACTAGAAGCAACCAATTATATGCATATATAAAATAACTAACCATAACAAAATAAATTGTTATAAACAAATCCCCAAAGGAACTCGTGAATGGATAGGTAATTACATCCGGGTCCCAACCACGTCTATAACTAACCTTGGCAACCAACAGCGATAAAGGAATTATAGACAACTCTGTCAAAGAAAATGTAGATAAAATATGTATAATCATAAGATACAATTTCGATAAAGCCACGGAGTACATTAACAATGAAAATAATGCAGAAAAGAGAGAGATAATCAAAGCAGCAACCAAATATAATGTAGTTATTACCGATAACAATGTATAGAAAATAGGTGTATTATCCATTAACTGAGGCCTTATTTCACCTAAGTGAAGACTAGTGGATAATCTACCACTAAATATACCCCCAATAGTCCCTCTCATACTGAGTAGTTGAGGATAGATAAATATTAAAAGGGGGGTAGAAGAAATAAAGCTACTAAAATAACTAAATACATAACCAGGAAACAAATCTATTAAGCCAGTTGAGAGAGCAACCAGTATAGGGGGAAGGGAAATATAACTTAATAACTCGACTAAATTTCTCATAAATCCCCTCCCCTACTCGACACTTACACCGAAATATGTAGATATATAAATTTGAGGCGATAGTTATAAAATATTTGGTGAAAAATTAAGTTGGGACAAAGTCGAGGGGTTGGATATCAACCCATACCCGCTAAAGATATATTGAAAGAGATTAAGAACTTATCCGAACTGATGGTGAACCTTTCATACTGCAGCATATTCCTCGGCGATAAGAAGCTACTAAATGAAATACACTTCATTGAAAATAGAATAGATGAATTGAAGAGCATATTAATAATGCATTCAGCCCTAGCCACAAGAGATAGATGGGATGCGGAGAGACTGGTGAGCATATTAGACTACCTAATAGGAGTGGATAAATTAAGTGACGCGGCGGGAGACATAGCATTAATAGCTGAGATGGGTCTCCCAATAGATATAGGAGTAGAAGACCTATTCCTACATACATCAACAACCCTAGTCTATAGTTTACAAATAGACGAAAGAAATATTTTAGTTGATAAAACAATAGGAGAGATCTATAGAATTATTGGAGAAATATTTGATGTAATAGCAATTAGAAGAGGAGAGAACTACATACTATCACCAGATAAAGATATGAAGGTAAAACCGGGAGACGTCTTATTCATCACAGGCCTAGCTGAAAACATTAGAGCATTGATAAATAAGATAGGTAGTGAGAGGATTGGACGGAATATAAAGAAGATAGAAGAAGGAATATTAGACTTGTTAATAAACATAAAAGATCTATCTGAATTCATGGTAGATTTAGCATACTCAATCTTATTCACACATAGTAAGGAACTTGCTAACGAACTAAAAAGCATCGAAGAGACGCTGGATAGATTCACACATGAATTTAAAATGAGGGTGATGGAGTCCACTGAACTACGTAATGAAGATAAATTAAGTCTAATATCAATAGCAGATGCATGTGAAAGAATAGGGGACGCAGCGATGGACCTAACCTACTCCGTTAGAAAAGGTTTGGAGCCACATCCTATAATCGAGGAAGCCATAGAGGAATCGGATGAAAGACTAGCCCTAATAAAAGTGACGAAAGGAATGAGGGGGAAGACAATCGATGAACTAGGGTTAGACAAAATGAGCATCGAGATACTAGCGATGAAAAAAGATGGAAATTGGCTTATAGCACCCCCAACCACAGGAATGAGATTAGAGGAGGACGATATATTATTACTTAGATACTATTCTGAAGCCGAAGAATACTTATCAAAGATAGCTAGTGAAGAGGAGAGGGAGGAAATCAGGAAAGACATTCAAAAAGTCGAGTGGGGTGAGTAAAATCAAGTATATCGACTTCATTAACCAAAACTATAGACCTACTAAAAATGATCTTATATGCCTTTTTAGAGTTGAGCCGGCAAAGGGGATAAAATTCGAGGAAGCAGTTGGAAGGGTCGCGTCAGAATCGTCTAACGGTACATGGACAGATGTAAGTATCGAATCATCATTAATAAAAGAATTGGCTGCAAAAGCCTATTATATACAACCACCATGGACTAAAATCGCTTATCCACATCAGTTGTTTGAGGAAGGAAATATGAGCCAGATACTAAGCAGTATAGCGGGAAACATATTTGGAATGAAAGCGGTAAAAAAACTAAGACTTGAAGACATATATTGGCCCGAAACAATACTCAATAGTTTTCGAGGGCCAACCCATGGTTTAAGAGGAGTTAGAAAAATACTCAAGATATATGACCGCCCGATAACAGCCACGGTTCCAAAACCTAAGGTCGGGTTAACAACAAATGAATATATCGATGTAGCTAAAGAAATCTGGTTAGGTGGAGTAGACTTAATAAAAGATGATGAAAACCTAACCAATCAATCATACATAAAATTCTCTGAAAGAGTAAAGAAAATGTTTAGGCTAAGGGATAAGATTGAGAGAGAGACAGGAGAAAGAAAAAGCTATTTAATCAATATAACTGCCCCCTATAAAGAAATGATAAGAAGGGCAAAATTAGTAAACGATTACGGAGGCGAATTCGTCATGATAGATATATTGACAGTAGGCTGGTCAGCACTACAATCATTCAGGGATATAAATGAGGAATATCAATTAGCAATTCATGCCCACAGAGCTTTCCATGCAGCCTTTACGAGAGACAGGAGACACGGAGTATCGATGAAGGTAATTGCCGAGGTGGCAAGAATCATAGGTGTAGACCAAATACATGTGGGGACGGTTGTTGGAAAATTAGAGTCGCCACTAACCGATGTAAAAGCATTGATACAAATATGTAGAGAGACTCGTATAAAGGAGAATATGAAAATAAAAATACTTAAGAAGGATTGGGGGAAGGTGAAGCCGATATTCCCCGTCAGTAGTGGAGGAATACATCCTGGATTAATACCGAAAATAATAGAAATATTCGGGAATGATTTAATAATCCAGGTAGGCGGAGGCGTATTAGGTCATCCAGGTGGACCCAGAGCAGGGGCAAAGGCTGTCAGAGATGCTTTAGAAGCAACCATAAACAATATAAATTTAGAAGAGGCTTCTAAACACAGTAGAGAACTTAGAGAAGCCTTGGATAAATGGGGATATAAGACTCCAATCTAATCCCTAGCCTTAGAAACCTTAAGCTTTAACCCATCGACTGCATCAACAATAATTTTATCTCCCTCCTTAATCAACTCATCTGAATAGGCAGTCCAATAATCAGACATAACTAGAACCACACCAGGCTTACCCGGCTCTATCCGAGACTTAGCATAACCAATTTTGCCTACCAATACATCCATATTTAATGGCGAAGACTTCCGCTTCAAAACCTCCCTAATCTTATGTAAATAAAATCCAATAACACCACTCGAAATAACTATAAGAACCAGTCCCCCCGTAACCAGAGCCGTGTAATTAAAACTCCATATAAAATATTCCCTCGTATACAAAAGCAAGACTCCTAAGGCAATTAACAAGCCACCAACAGCCGCTGGCCCACCATGCCCAATCTTCAACTCAAGTAAAATTGATAAGATACCTAATATGAGAAGAATTAACGCCGTAGTGTTAGCTGATAGAAGACCGAGGCTCAACAATGCTAGTAAAAACGCCACTCCAGAAGCGACTCCACCAATATAAGTGGGGTGAATCGCCTCAATAATTATCAATAATGCTGCTAAATCAAGTAGGATACCTAATACGAAGGGATCAGATAAAATAGATAACAAGCTAGCACGAACATCCTTATCAACATACTCAACATCAGCATTCGTAATACCCTCTTTAGACAATACCTCATCAATAGAGTTAGCATTATAATCAGCAATCCCTAATTTAACCGCCTCAACACTATTAAAATCACGATTCTCAACAACCATTAATCGACAAGCAGTTGAATTTCTCCCTCTAAGTATAGCCAAAGACTCAATCCACTTGGCCATCGCATTAACAACCTTCGGATCTGTGCCACCACCACCTACATACCTTGGCTCAGCAGATCCTATCACGCTTCCATCAGCCATAACTAATCTAACCGAAGAGACCGCTATGTATGCGCCAGCGGAAAACGCCCGACCACCAACAGGGACGAAGACAATTACTGGTATCTTAGAATTAATTATGTCATCAACAATCGCTTCAGTGGCCTCCAGGTATCCTCCATTCGTATTCACCAATAGAATTATAGCCCTTGTATTAGGCGGAGCATGTAAGATAGTCCTACTCAATAGATCAGATAATCCCGAGTCAATAGTAGACCTAAAATCAATAACATATACTTTAGGGTTAGAGTTAAGTGAATATGTTATTGGCATATTTAGTGCGGCAAATATAAAGACCGCTCCACCAACTAAAATAACCAGTGAATAATTGATTAATCTACTCATATTCTTCATTACCAATGATAAATAATTAAGATATTAGATAGATAAAGAATATTTATTGACCATCCTCCTCCTTGGTCTCCTTAACAAACTTCCCTATTGACTCAATTAAACTGATAATCTCCATTGGTACTACAAACTTGGTGGAGGCACTCTTCCCCAACTCCTTCAACATATCCAGGTACTGTAGAGTCATTGTCTTAGAATCCAGTCCCCTAGCCACATCAAAAATTGTCTTCAATGCCTGCGCATAACCCTCTGCACGTAATATAGCAGCCTTCTTATCACCTTCAGCCCTAAGTATAGCACTCTGCTTCTCACCCTCAGCCACTAGTATAGCGGACTCCTTCTTCCCACTAGCCTCGGTAACCATCGCCCTCCTATTACGCTCCGCACTCATCTGTCTAATCATCGCATCCTGGACCTCCCTAGGTGGTAGAATCTCCCTAATCTCAACACTGGTGACCTTAACCCCCCACCGCTCAGTCACTTCATCAAGTTTACTCCTCAAAATTTTATTAATCTCCTCCCTCTTAGCCAAAACATCATCTAGAATAATATCCCCGATAACCGCCCTAAGCGTGGTAGTAGCTATACCAGTTGCAGCCCCCTCAAAATTCCTAACATTGATGACACTCTGCATCGGGTCATATACCTTGAAATATATTAGAAAATCAATATCCACCGGTGCATTATCCTTAGTGATACATGTCTGTTTAGTGATCTCTAAATAACGCTCCCTCAAGTCCACTATAACAGGCCTATCTATAATAGGTATGAGAAAAACGATTCCCGGACCCTTGGCCCCGATAGCCCTACCAAGCCTAAAAACAACTACTCTCTCATACTCCCTAACTACTCTTATTGAACTGTATAGCAAACCAATTATAATGATCAATATAATGAAAATTATTATAATTTGACCAACATCCACAAACATCTGCAGGACCATACTATATGGATTTAACACGTCTATCACCACATCCAAAGCCAAGAATAAATAATTGATTCTAAAAACCTATTAATTATATAGAGATAAATTAAGGAAATTTATATATTTACTAGAACCTATCCCTTTAAAAGAAGGGCTGGAATCAAGTAAAAGTATTCAAATATAACTTTCAGGCCCATCTTAGACCTGCCCCTACGCCTATAAACGAATGTAAAAGGCACCTCACAAATTCTTAATCCATATCTACTAACTTTGTATATCGTCTCCGGCTGAACCGCATAACCCTTACTAAGCACCCCAAGACCCACTATAATAGCCAAAGACCTCCTAGAATAACATTTATATCCACTGGTCACATCGAGCGGATATAAACCTAGTACTATTCTAGCATATAGATTAGCGGCCAAACTAATTAGCCTTCGCTTTAAACTCCATCCTACTATGCCTCCACCCATTATATATCTCGATGCTATAACTACATCACATCCACCAATAGCTTTAGACAATAAATATGGTATGTAAATAGGATTATGCTGTAAATCAGCATCCATCGTAATAACATAATCGTACCCTCTTGAGTAGGCATATCTAAAACCCTCATATAATGCAGATGCAAATCCCCGTCTTCCCCTCCTAATCCTAACACTAACCCAAGGATTCTCAAATGAATAACTTAAAGCCATTTTACCCGTACCATCGGGACTATCATCATCAATAACATATACATCCAACCACTTCAAACGCCTCCTGATTCTATCAATAAAATCCAATAGAGTTAATATATTTTCTGCCTCATTATACGTAGGTAATACGATTAAAACCCTCATAAAACCAACCCTTTCAAATAATCAGGAAGTATACCTACAGGAAAACGTTTAAGCTTACCCTCTACCCTAGAATAAACAGCCAATTCATTAACAAAAAACTTACCACGAAAAGACCTAAGTGTATCCTCTATCCTCTCCCTCATAAGACTAGTATCTAAAAATCTCCTAATATTTGTGCCTGATCTAAGATTATACCTCCTATAAATCTCCTCACCTAAGCCACTAGATAGAATCGAGTAATTAATATCGGCACCTTCCAAGATAACTGGATACTCTCCCTCTCGAATAATAAGCAATGCAGGGCGATCCAATAGAGATGCCTCAACATAAATCCATTCTACATCAGTGATAACACCCTTTGAATTCATTATTAATGCCAAATGATCAAATACATCCATAGACTCGAGGAAAGTCACATCGTAACGCTCCATAATCGAATAGTATTTATCCATATCCATTAGTATACGCTTACCCCACTTAGGAGTAGGGCATATTAGGTATTCGCCACTCAATTCAGAGAATTTTATAAACTCATCAATATATCTAAACGACTCTTTATTCCATAAAAGAAGTAATAAGTAATCCTCCTCCTCCACATCTATCTCATTCAATATACTAGATTTGGATAAAGCCTCACCAGATTTGGCCTCGACCAAGTCTATGATAGGATAACCGATTAATTTTATTCGCCCAGGGTCAAACCCCTCATTCAACAGATTCTTTGTATGTATCGGGGAATATGTAAAATGTATCGTCGAGAATCTATCAATAATTTGGTATGTGAAATCCTCCAAGGTATTATTATATCTCCTCAACCCAGACCCCACATGGACGGTATTTATTCCATGTTCATAAAAGAATCTAATAAATGGGATAACACTGGTTTCACCACCAATGAAAAAAACATAGTCGAAATAAATCTTATCCAATATATCAGACAACTCACTGAAAATAACGTCAATTGGAATATCTCTATCGAAGTGACCGGATAAACGGTCATAACCAAGCGACAAATACTGGACACCCTTCTCAAACCATCCAGCCTCCACACTCAAATCATATAAGTACACTCGGTGCCCCAGCCTCTTAAGAACCCAATATATTGGTGAAAAGGTCACGACATCCTCTCTAGTAGATAAGAACACACCAATACGCATCGGCGAATCCTCCCCTAACCTAAATAAGATTCAGTTTAAATATTAGATAGATATATATCTACAATCATCAACAGTAAAGTATTTAAATACCATAAGTTTATAATTATACTGAACCTAGGTGAAAAAAATGAAAAACATTAGGGTATACACAACCGAAATAAGTTTCAGATGCCTAAAATGTGGTAAGGTATCAACTGCTAGAGAAATATCGGAAATGAGTTATTTACAATGCCCCGAATGTGGATTTAATATATTGGAGAAGGTTAGGAGAGAAAGGGTTAAAGAAGTATTAGCTAGATAATCTTTATCGCTCCTTCGTCAACTAGTAATATAAGATTTTCTACAAAATCACCTAGGAAATTTATGGGTATAACAGGCACCCCGCCAACAATAAAGAACCGGCCCCTTCTAAGAGTCACGATAATAGGTAAGATATAGCTACATGACGTAAACTCAATAGACTTCAATAACCTAGACTTCCTAATTAAATCCTCCGCAATCCGACTGGCTTGAGAGGGGGACAACATCCTCTTCCATCGCTTACACTCAACAGTTAAACAATATCTTCCTAAAAAATCGACTACCACTAGATCTATCTCATATCTATAGCCTCGGATCCTAATATTCATTTTGACATTATATCCAAGTGACTCAAAAAACTTACCAACTAAATATTCAAAGTCCCTCCAGACAATATACTCAGCGACCTCCTCAGGAGACTCACCTCTAGATAATAAAATACCCATCAATTCACTCCTGAATGACCTATCTTCAAGCAGTTCCTTAAAATTATCATAAATCGCTCTAAATTCACTGGGAACCAGATAGAATTTATTTATAACTTCATCAACTCCATCCTTATAGCTTAACAGAAGAGCTTTTAAATATAAACTCGAGAATTTACTTAAGTCCATCGAGATCAATCCATTGTTAAAACAAGCACTGGAATAAATACTTTAGGAATCACAGCTCTACTAATACTCCTCCTAACAACCAATGGGGCCTTACGCCTCTTTACCAATATAAGTAAGTCGTATATATTTGTCGATACCTCCTCAATAATAGCTTCAGCGACATCTCGGGATACAACGATCTTTCTATTAACCTTCTCTAAACCAACATCATTGAATAATCGCTGTACGCTATATAAATGCTTATCAATATCCTCATATTTCTTCAAATCCCTTATCTCATCCTCATTAATAGAGGTGACAACCGGAATAGTAACAACACCCAATAATGTTATCTCGGCATCTGATATGCCATCGACAATATCTAGGATCCTTAATAGGGCCTCGGCATCTGTATAAGGACCAATCGGAATCAACACATTCTTAACAGCTATTTCCACTCACCCAGAACAAGACTACTATGAGTCGTTTTCACCCCATCAATCTTTAGAATCTTATCCCTAAGAATTTCCCTCAAGGTAACTATACTATCAACCTCAAGTTCAACCAATACATCGAACTCTCCAGTAATCTCATACACCTTGACAGCCTCAGGTAAAGTAGCTACCTTCCTACAAACAGCCTCCAACTTCTTCGGCTCCACAACTATTTCAACAATAGCCTTCAAACCCTACTCACCCATCTCCGGTATGTAGAGATACATTATACTAACATCCCTATTAATCTTTATCAACTCCCTCCGTTTCCCCTTCCCTCTAGGTTTCTTACCACTAATCAATACAACAGCATCCGGCTTTACTTCATCAATAAAGTTATTAAGACTCTCCTCCGGTCCAACCAGACATCTATAGCTACACCTATATCCAGAGGCCCTCAATAATATACAAATTGACTCCAAGAAATCCTCCGCCTCAGTCTTCAATCTATATATATCCCTCCAACTCAACTTTGCATCAATAAATGTAGGTGGAATATCGATTCTGCTGACTAGAATCAGCTCATGTATATCCTCGAGATTATTATATATTGTACGATATATTTTTTGGGGCTCAGAGAGATAAGGAACTATGACAATAGTCCTCAATCTAGTAATAATTGGTCTTAACATTTTACTAGCCAATCGCTCCCTAATACCTCTGCGCTGATAAATCCTATAGCCTATAAACAATAATGCCCCCAAGACTATCCATAAAAAACCTAGTAACCTTCCAAGAGGGTGATATATAACGACTAAACTAAATAAACTAGCTGTAGATATGAGGCCGATAATAGCAACTAAACTGATTTCATGCCCCCACAAAAAAATATTTAGTGGTGTCTTCCATTGCCGATAAGATTCCTTATCAACCATCCGAATCTTTATATGACTATAATTAACTAATACATAGCTTAACAAAGCCCCGAAATTGTACAACCCAGCAACCATTTCTAGATCACCAGTTAAAGCCAATGCACCGCCTATCAACCCGAAAAAGACTATGCTAACGTATGGAACAGCTCTAACGCGATGTAACCTACTAAAAATTCGCGGAATCAACCTGAACTTAGACATACTGTATGAAACCCTCGAAACACCTATAACCCCAGTATTAGTCGATACCAACGTAATTAAGAAAGCTATTAAGGCTACTACCGAAGCCATATAGGGACCAACAACAGGTACTTTAGCCGTTATAGCTGCAATAGGATTATATATCGAATTTGATAATCCTCTCCAACCCAGTACACCTAAACCAAGTATTGAAAAGGATATTGTAAAGAATACTACCGCTACAATCGAATATTTAAACGATTTAGGGATATACTTCCAGGGATTTCTAGTCTCCTCAGCAGCCTGAGCTATTGACTCTATCCCAATAAAACTACTCATGGCTAAAGTAACTGCATAAATAAAATTCTCTTGGTTTATTGGGAACAACCCAGTATAAAACACGTGAGACTCCTTAATCGGTGAACCAAAAAATTTTAACTGATTAATAAATAAAGTGGGATCAAAAGCAAAAATGAATGCAGTAAACAGTATAATTATCTCAGTAGCCAAGGTAAGTAACACTAGAGACTCATTAAATTTACTGGATTCCTTAATTCCCAAAAGATTTATGAATATAAGGAAAATCACTATACCAAATGCAACCACACCAATTCCCGACACATAGAAACGAAAACCCAGAAAATTTAATGAGATAATATTGGATAAAGTTGGCAGAATAAACGATAGATAACCAGCTGATATTATTGAAAATAAACCTATATCCAGCATATAATCCAATAAAATAGCCCATCCAACTATAAAACCCAAAAAATCCCCACCAGCCCTCAACCCAAAAACTTGCCCACCACCCGCTAAAGGATATAGGGAGGTAAGCTCTGCATAGACTAAACCAGTAGTTATATAGCATATGGAGGCTATAAGAAAAGCAAGTGGTGAAAAACCACCTGCATAGAGGGCGAC
>WAJV01000007.1 GCA_015523725.1 Candidatus Geothermarchaeota archaeon | reverse complement strand
TCTCTGGGGGGCTTGGGGCTGGATATGGGTTGGAGGATCGCTTCCCCCCTCCAGGCCACCCCATTATGCGCCTCACCCCATGACCTGGAGGAGGGCATTTGAAATACCCTCCCCCACCCCCAGCCTAGGATGTTATACCCCGAGACTCGGAATATAACGCCCTAGACCAGTCCCCCCACACAGCCTGAGACTCAGGCTGTGTAGAGGATACTCACCTACATAGCATCTACCATTCGCTATGCAGACTCATCCAAAAAATATATCCAAATAAAATTTTATAAAAAGCCTAAGATCAGTGAAAGTATTCATATAAATTTCCCTTTTTAGAGCATCTCTCTGAATTATTAAACTGTATCTGGGATGAATATCCAGAAGATATTAGACTTTGAAGAAATAGACATGTATAGATACTATATCCCTGAGCTGAAGCTATTCTCAATAGATGATATTGAAGATGCAAAGACAATCTATAACCACCTATCTAAATATCCATCATTAAAGATATTCAACTATGGATATGAAATCATAGGATTCAAATACATAGAAGATAGTACATCCTAATAGACTATATAGAAGACAATACCCTCACGATATGGATAATAGACAAAGACAATATCAACCATATAACAAGAAACTACATAGAAACAATAGAGATATAAGACATATGCAGATTTATAAATATAATAAAAGAAATAATAAAAGAAATAAAAACATTACCAGTCGTGGGTTCAAATCCCACCGGGCCCACCAGCCCAAATCCTTCCTTAAGAATATTCTGTTGAATTAATTTATTGTCGATGATCAGGGTTGGGGTTTTTACAAGGAATAAAGCTAAGGTAGCTGGTGTTAAAAAAGCGTTTCAAGACTTCTTTAGAGATGTGGAAGTATCTCTAGTATATTCAAAGGATGTTGAGATTCCTTCACAGCCATTGAGACTTGAAGAGCTTCTGAGAGGCGCATATAAACGAGCCACATATCTATATAAGTCAAATGGCTTCGAATACTCCGTTGGATTAGAAGGTGGAGTATTTAAAATCGAATATAATAGATTAAAAATATATTTCGGCGTCCAACTTGCTATGTTGATTAATAGGACTGGTAGATATTCCCTTGGGCTATCCTCCTCCTTCAATATACCAGAGAATTATTTGAGAGACATTGGGAGGAAGGAGTTGGCTGAAATTTTATATGAATTGACTGGAAGTATGGAAGCACGACATTCCCATGGATTCGTAGGATATATAACTAATAACCGTATAGACCGCGTTACATTATCGTATGAAGCCGTTAGAAATGCTTTAGCAGCCTATCTAGCAGGTAACTACATCGGTATAATAAGTGACGATGTTATATAGGTATTTTAATCGGTATTATGACATAATATGAACCTAATAATATCAATGTTGAGATCATAAAACTTAGAGTAAAGAATAAAATATCTGATATAGTCATCTTCAAATCTTTGTATGGGATATGCTTTACATCAGTTCTAAATCCTCTAACCTCTAAAGTCTCAGCTACATCGATACTTTTCTTTATACTTAGAATTATTAGAGGGATGATAATCGGGATAAAGTTTTTCACCCTCTGTATAACCCCTCCTTTATCCAATGAAAATCCGCGTGATAATTGAGCATCGATAATGTCATTCAACTGTTTAGCAAGAAGTACTATAAATCGGAGTGAGAGGGAGAATGCAAGTGTAAACGTTAATGGTAGACCGAGTTTCTCAAGTGTTAATGCAAAATCATCAGGGCTTGTTGTTAGGAAGAAGATGTTTAGAGACATAACTAAATTAATTAGCTTAAACATTGGGACAATACTTCTATAAATATCGTATAACACCAAATAATTAGCTACAAAAATTATTATCAGTAAAGGTGTTAATACGACAATATTTTTTAGAACCTTCTTTAAGATTCCTCCTAATATAGATAGAAATATGATTAGGAAGATTGAGTAGAGCAGAGCCCAAATTAAATCATTAATTAGAATGCCGTAAACCATAAATAGAAGGGCGGCTCCAAGCTTAACCCTAGGGTCTCTCTTGAATAAATATTTATCCTTCTCTTGAAATGTAAATGCTTCATAACCTATCCTATACATAATTTAGCACCTCATCCTCCTAGATATTTCCTCTAAAACAGCGGAATATTTCACTGATGGAACTTGAATATCAAGTTTTTTGATTAGGTCGATTACCCCAGGTTTAGACAGTCCGTATTCATGG
>WAJV01000006.1 GCA_015523725.1 Candidatus Geothermarchaeota archaeon | reverse complement strand
GTCCTCATCATTCTCCATTTTCATCCTAATCGCTAATCCATTCGCAATGGATATGCCTTGCCCTAAGGATCCTGTGGAAGATACGATTGTCGGGCATTCTTTCACTGGGTGTGTCTGGATTATAGAGTTGTGTTCAAACGCATCTGCTAACTCCCCTTCATCTATTAAGTTGAAATGCTTTAGTATAATGTAGAGAGCTGGAGCTGCGTGTCCCTTGCTCAGAATTAATTTAGTTTCCTCTAAACTAAATTCATTTATCTCCCGATGTTTGAATATAGCTAGTAATATATTTAGGGTTGTTTTGGAGGAGTTTAGATGGAATCCATTTATTTTTTTGAGGAACTTATGTAGATCATCTAATAATTTTCTCGATAGGTCATCTATCTCTTTACCAATGGTTAGAGATTCTTCCCATACATCTGGATCAATTATTTTCAGTATGTTTATAGCAGTTTTTGATAGTCTGACGAATCTATCCCCATTTCTTCTAGTTATATCGATTAGTCCTAGGCGTCTCAATGTAGATGCGTTGAATTTTAGAGTGGATAATGGTATTCCATGTTTCTCTGATAGATTCTTAAGTAGTCTAGTTAATTTGGCGTCTGGGCTCCTTGATATTTCTTTCATGATTAGGAGCTGTTTTTCGTTGAGGCTTCTTAGTAGGATATTTCTAAGGAGACATAGCTCCTTAGACCCTATAGATATTGGCGTGCCATCACCAAACCCCCTTTGAATTATTAAGCATTAATATTATTTGGTATATTCATATATATTTAAATCTTTTGGTCAACCTACATTGCCTACCTCTATATACTCCTCGATTCTATCTATTGCTTTTATTAGTTTCTCTTCTTTAACAGATGCGGAGAATCTTATAAATCTCTCGTATCCCCCGAATGAGGAGCCTGGAGCCACTGCCACTCCTTTATCATGGAGTAATCCCTTTATAAATTTATAAGTGTCTTTTATGTGGCTGGGTGCTTCAGCGAATATATAGAATGTTCCATCTGGTGGTATGAATTTAAAGCCGTTTCTTAGTAGACCATTGCTTAATATCTCGACCCTTTTCATATAGATTGTCCGGGTTTTATTTGGTATATCCCTGTTTTTAAGTGCCTTTACACCGGCGTACTGTATGAATTCAGGTACGTTTGTATACATGTATTGGATGTTTTTTGCTAGCTTATCGACCCAATCCTTCCTTGTTGCAAGCCATCCTAGTCTAAATCCGGTCATGGCGTGGCTTTTCGATAGGCTATATAATCCTATGGACTTTTCATATTCATATTTCGTTATTGATGGGAATTCATTTATATCCTTGAATAATGTCTCGAAATATACTTCGTCGCCTATGACTAATGCATCTTTCTTTATTGAGATATTTATGATTTCATCTATGATTTTTTCTGGTATCATTTTACCAGTTGGATTAGATGGATTCAATATTATTATTGCATCATAATTCATATCTTCAAGCATACCTAGGTGTTCATCCCTAGGTATCCATTTATCATATATATTCGTCTTGATGGGGACATAATTCTGGTTAAATGTCTGTGCTAGTCCTTTATATGCACTCCAAGTTGGTTCAAATACTACTATTTTTGATGTAGGTTTGAGTAAGAGATTGAGGACTAGGTATAGCCCCGTCTTTGATCCAGGTGTGACCAATATGTTGTCGCTAGATAATCTTGAGTTAAACTTTTCATTTAGATAGTGTGCCGCCTCCTTCCTTAATTCCTTTATTCCATATGAGCTACTGTAATGTGTATGGCCCTCTCTAGCTTTTGTACACATGGCATCTATTATGTCTTGGAAGGAATCTATTTCAGGGTCTCCCACCTCAAGGTGTATTATTTCTCTACCTTCCTCCTCAAGTTTTAGGGCATCCCGGAATATGGCGTAGTGTTGTGATAGGCTTCTATTATCTTGCGGCATATAAATATTCTTGATTAGAGTCAGTAATATAGTTTCATGTCAACTTTTTTTAACCCGGTCATAACGTTTTATCAGATTGTAGATTATATAATCATTTATATGGTGAGTAATGGGAGATTAATCCTGGCTTTTGATGTAGGTACCACCAAGTTGAAGGCTGGTCTAGTCGATATAGAGAAATTTAAGGTTGTTGGGAAGGCTTCTTTAGATGCCGAAATTATTCTACCTAGACAAGGGTGGGCCGAGGTCTCGCCTAATAAATTATGGGAATCCATATGTAAATTATCTAAATCATTGATTAGTGAGTATAATGTTGCGCCTGAGGCTTTAATTTTTACCGCCCACATGGCTGGTGTATTACCTGTTGGTAAAGCTGGTGATCCCCTATGTAATATAATTATTTGGTTGGATGAGCGTGCCCACGGATATCCACGTGACGTGTGGAGAGGTGTTTTTAAGATCGAGGGATATAATTTATTGAAACTGATTAAATTTCTCAGGATTACTGGCGGAGCCCCAAGTAAGACTGGCAAGGACCCCCTAAGTAAGATTATGTGGCTTAGAGACAATGAGCCTGATATATATAGGTCTACATGGAAATTTCTGGATGTGAAGGGCTATTTACTTATGAAATCTACAGGTAATGTGGTTACTAGCCCTGATGAGGCTACTTTAACGTGGCTAGCCGACACTAGGGGTGGTAGGGCATTATGGAGCGGGCCTCTTCTTAGGGATTATGGCTTATCAGCCGATCTATTTCCTGAGATTAAGGAGTCAACTGACTTGGCTGGAAGGCTTACCGAGGAGGCTGCTAGTGAACTTGGTGTAGCTGAGGATACTCCGGTATTCGTGGGTTGTGGGGATCTTACGGCCGCTGCTGTTGGTAGTGGAGCTGTCTCAGAAGGTGAGCCTCATATCTATATAGGTACTAGTGATTGGATAGGGGCACATATATCCAATAGGGTGGTGGATGTCTTCCATTACATTGGCAGTATCTTGAGCGGTATACCAGGTAAATATCTCTTAGTGGCTGAGCAGGAGATTGCCGCTGGTGCTCTCGAGTGGCTTATGAATCTGGGTTTGGGTGGTGTGGAAAGCTATTCTGAGGTCGAGGATCAGGTTAGACATTCCGAGCCAGGTAGTGGCGGTATCTTATTTCTTCCATGGATGTTCGGTGAGAGATGTCCAGTGGATAATCCATATTTACGTGGTGCATTCATAAATTTATCGGTTGAAAAGGGGTCTCCCGAACTATATAGGGCTGTGATGGAGGGTGTAGCTCTTAATATTAGGTGGGCATGGAAATATTTCAAGCCTAAGATTAAGTGGAGTGCTCCTATCAAGCTTGTGGGGGGCGCTGCCCTTTTTGATGTATGGTGTGAGATATTGTCAGATGCTTT
Organism: Candidatus Geothermarchaeota archaeon; assembly: GCA_015523725.1. GTDB lineage: Archaea > Thermoproteota > Nitrososphaeria > Geothermarchaeales > JDFR-13 > WAMZ01. The sequence goes on along the minus strand of WAJV01000006.1, from coordinate 26,671 downwards.
ATCTATCGAGATAGTGAGGATGGCTGATCCAGGTGACGCTGGATTGAGGGGGTTGGGGGCTATAGCCAGCGTGGGATTAGGATTATATAAGGATTTTGAGGAGGCTGCGGCTAGGTTCTCGATTGATAAGGTCTTTAAACCTAACCCGAAGAATTCAAGTAAATACAACAAGTTGTTTAAATATTATTTGGAATTGTATAATAATTTGGGTAAAAAGTTCTATCGTGAAATCAATTCCTGATACTCGTTTATGTAAATAGTCTATTGATTATATTTGCCAGTAGATACTCGACTATATCTGGCTCTATTTCATGTATCAATATATTTATTAGGCTCATTTCCCCAGATACGGTGTCCTTATCTATGCCCAATAAATCAATTATGAAGTCGATCTTCTTCTTCAAGTCACTGGGCCTGCTTTCTTCTGTTATGCCTAGGGCCGAAAGTATATTCCCTACATCTATCTCTATAGATTTTAATCCATGGACCACCTCTGCTAAATTATCTAGAAATTCTTGTGCATAGGCGTCATGTATCGGTGCTATTGTTAAGTGTATGCTTGGTGGGAAACCGAGTTTCTTGGATCCTGGTTGGGCTTGTATGTACCATCCCCTCTTCTTCATATGGTCACATATTTGGAATACTTTGTAATCCCATGTCGTGAATGCAACTATACTGGATACTGGTCTACCTAATATATCGAGATTTAGTTTCTTTAGTCCATTTATGATCTTATTCTTGGCGCTTACAATCCTTCTAGTAAGGTCTGTGAATCCCTCGATGCCCAAATATTTAATTATCGCCCATGAAGCGGCTAGTGGACCGGCTCCCCTACTCGATAATACAGTTGTATTCACTAGTGGATAACCTGGCCACTTGGAATGTACATATATTTGGCCTAGCCTGTATTCAGGGTCCCTATATAGTATGAGTGATGCCCCCTTTGGTGCATAGCCATATTTATGTAGATCGGCGGATAGGCTCGTCACACCTTCCAATCTGAAGTCGAATGGATCTATTCTATGGCCGAGTCTCTCTATGAATGGTAGGACGAACCCCCCTATACATGCATCGACATGTAGCCACAATTTTTTATCTTGGGCTATTTCACTGAAACCCTTTATATCATCCATTGTTCCGTATGGATAGCTGGGGGCTGAGGCGGCTACAAAAACAGTATCTTCATCGAGTACTTCATTTAGGGCGTCTGCATTGGCTACATAATCATTTCCCAGGTCAGTAATTACTTTGACTTTGTATCCGAGATATAATGCTGCCTTATAAAATGCTGGGTGTGCTGTCGCCGGTAAGACTGCTTTTGGTATAAAGGTCTTCCCATACTTCTCCCTAAAATATTCTCTACAGGCTTTCATTGCTAGAATTATGCTCTCCGTACCACCATATGTATAATTTCCAACTCCCTCCTGGTTGTGGAATATTTTGTTGGCGAATTTTACTATATCAGTCTCCATTTTTAGGATGCTTGGGTATACTGTGAAGTCTAGCATTGTTTTGTCTATATACTTTAAATATGCATCTATTGTAAGTCTCTTTAATTCATGTATTCCGTGGTCATATGTATGAGAGAATAGTTTTCCACTTTGGGGATTTAGATCCTTTTCTGCTAGTGACTCGAGTTCATCAAGGATCTTTAGGGTTTTATTATCCGGATTCAAATGACCACCGAGAAAAGATATTTATTTTCTTGGCTATAAAGGATGTTGTAGAGTTATATGTTAATCCTAACTATATCTAATCCGTATTCTTCTACATTTATCTCTACTATGGCGTAGGGCTTTATCCCCACTTCCATATAAATTTTTTTGGAACCTTTTTTATCTAGTCTATCTATAAAACTATATATTCCTAAAACTTTAACTCGATACTTTGCTATTGTCTTTATGGTATTTATTATAGTCTCTCCGGTCGATATTATAGAGTCCACTATAATTATTTTTGAATCTATTATATCCCTAGGAATATATAGGTTGTCACTCCCCCTCTCTACCTCTAACATGTCAGCCATGTATTTCTTCTTCCTAGCTATAATGAATGGTTTTCTGAGTCTATCAGATATTAGTGTAGTAATATGTATGCCCATTGCTTCATAGGTCAATATATAATCAATTTCATCCCTCATCCTTATTTTGTTTATGAGCAAGTTCGTTATTAGGTTCAAATGGTTTGGGTGTATCGGTGCGGTCCCGCTTGTAATTGGATTTAAGAGGTATAGATATTCTCTACCTCTATATATTTTTCTCTCTATTTTAGAATGTGATATTAATTCCCTTATTCTTGACTCAATCTCTTCTTTATCCATAATAAAATAATTTTACGTTAAAATATAGTTATTAATTACTTCTGGATGAGGTAGGAACCTGTATATTTGGATATGTTTGAGGATATTTATTTAATGATTTTGGAAAAAGGTGGGAGGGAGGATTAGTTAATGGATCTATTTACCCTTGAATTTCGGTTTTCTCTTCTCGAGGAATGCGGATACACCTTCTGCAACGTCCTCTGTGCTGAATGTTAATCCGAACATCGATGCCTCTAGGCTCTCTCCATGCCATAGGTCTGTCTCCATTCCGAACTGGATGGAGTATTTAGCTGCTAATAGTGCTAGCGGAGGCTTTTCAGCCAGTTTTAAGGCGAATTTCCTCGTCTCTTCCTCCAACTTCTCCGGCGGGACCACTTTATCCACTAGCCCTATCTTCAATGCATCGGTTGCCGGTATCATGTCCCCGGTGTATATCAATTCCTTTGCCTTGGATAACCCTATGAGTCTAGCCATCCTCTGTGTACCGGCTGCACCGGGTATGATTCCAAGGTTTATCTCTGGTTGCCCCAGCATAGCTGTCTCTGATGCTATTCTGAAGTCACCAGATAATGCTAACTCCATACCGCCACCTAAACAGAATCCATTTATCATCATAATGACCGGCTTCGTATAATATTCTATTTTGTTTGTAAGTTCTTGGAATCTCCTCGATAGGATCATTGCCTTAAATGGAGATATGCCTAGAAATCCAGTTACATCCGCGCCTGCGCTGAATGCCCTGCCCACACCGCTTATAATAATGATCCTTATATTGTCCATCTCCTCAATCTTATCAAGGGCGTCTCCTAAATTCTTTAGTAGTTGTGGACTTAAAGCATTGAGTTTCTTCGGTCTATTCAAATATATCCATGCTAATGGTTCTTCATACTTGATTAATACGTCTCCTATCGACTCCTCAACCATCTTTGGATATTTATAGAATCCTTCTCCACTCTTCACACCCAATTTTCCTTCTTCAACCATCTCAACTATTAGTGGATCCGGCTTATATTCTTCCCAACCAGTTTCATCGAATCTCTTCTTTAGTCTATTGAGAACCTCGTCTAACCCGAATTCGTCTGCATATTTTAGTATGCCTTTTGGATAACCTAATCCAAGTTCCGTAGCCTTATCTATATCGTCTCTCGTAGCTATACCTTCTCTAATTAACCAGGCGGCTTCGTTTACTGCTGGTGCGATTAGGTCAATTATATCTACTTTCTCCCCCGCTTCCTTCGGTATATTGGGCCTAGCATACTTACCTGGCTCAGGATACTCATAAAATCCTTTACCAGTTTTTATACCATATTCACCAGCCTTATATTTTTCTTCATATAGGGGGCATGGGTGTACAGATGTGCCGCGCTCCATGATTGCTTTCCCAACCAGGTATATTATATCTATTCCACTGTAGTCTGAGAGCTCGAATGCACCCATTGGGAAGCCGAGTCTATATTTGACTGCGGAGTCAACTTCCTCGACAGTCGCCTCGCCTTTGGCCACCGTCCAGCATGCGGACATTAGGAATCTAGTTAATATTCTGTTCACGATGAATCCTGGTACATCTTTATTAACTATGACAGCCTGTTTTCCGAATCTTTTCGCGAGCTCATATGTTATTCTAGCTGTCAATTCGGATGTATCTTTTCCCTTGATCACCTCAACTAGTGGCATCAAGGGCGGTGGGTTGAAGAAATGCATTCCTACGACTTTATCGGGTCTTTTGGTCGCACTGGCAATCTCTGTTATGGGAAGGCTACTTGTATTTGTAGCTAGTATGGTGTGGTTGGGGGTTAATTTATCTAAGTCACTAAATATTTTTTTCTTTAAATCTATTTTCTCTGGAACAGCCTCTATCACAAAATCAGCATCCTTAACTACTTCCTCGAAATTCAGGCTTGGATGTATCCTAGATAATATGTCTTCCACTGTTTCCCTTACCATTCTTTTAGAAGCTAGCTTACCTAGACTCCATTTTATCTTCTCCACTGCGTTATCCAATATTTTTTGGTCAATGTCGTACATCCATACTTCATATCCTGCCATAGCAGCCACTTCAGCGATCCCATGCCCCATCGTCCCGGCTCCTATTACAGCGATTTTCCTTATTATATCTATTGATGACATTTCCATCACCTCATGAGTACATCTATACCCAAAGCTCTCTTAAGGAGTTGTCTGATTGTAGTTAACCTTTGAATGTCATTTGTACCTTCATATATTGTGGTGATTATCGCGTCTCTTAGATAGCGTTCAACGCCGGTCTCTTTATCAACCCCTACTCCACCATGGACTTTTATTGCTAAGTTTGCAACTCTCTCTGCCACCTCTGTCGCGAATGTCTTCGCCATTGAAGCTGCGAATATTGCTTCTTCTTTCCCTTGGTCTAATAGGGATGCAGCCCAATATGTCAATAGCCTTGCTGCCTGAATATTAGTAATCATATCAGCTAGTTTGAAACTCACCGCCTCAAATGAGATTATTTGTCTACCGAATGCAAATCTTTGCAGGCTATAATTAAATGCTTTCTCGAAGGCTCCTTGTGCAATTCCTACTGCTTGGGCTGCTACACCGATTCTTCCATGGTCATATGTTTCAACTAAGATTTTGAAACCCTCATTAAGAGGTTGGAGCACATTTTCTTCTGGAACCTCTACATTGTCAAGTATGACCTCATTTGGATGTTCTCCACTCAAACCCATTACATCAAATTTTGAGCCTATCTTAACGCCGGGCCAGTCCGTCTCCACTATGAAGACTGATAATCCCCACCACCTCTTCCTCTTATCGGGCGGTGGACTTGTTCTTGCTGAGACCACTAAATATTTGGCCTTGTCTGCACCGGTTATAAAGATTTTCCTCCCATTTATGACCCATTTATCTCCTTTTTTCTCAGCCTTTGTTTGGATTCCAGCGACGTCGCTCCCCGCGACTGGTTCGGTGCTTGCGTGAGCGGCGAATGCCTCACCCCTAGCTACTGGACTAACATATTTTTTCTTCTGTTCTTCAGTCCCGAATTTTAGTACTGGGTAAGTAAATAATCCATTCACCAATAATGCGGTGCCATATGCTGGAACAGCCCTTGATAATTCTTCCATTAAGACGGCGGTGAGTAGTGCACCCCCTCCTTGGCCATCATATTCTTCCGGAATGCCTACTCCAGTGAAACCTAGTTCAATCCCCTTCTCTAGTAAATCCCGCGGTATTACCCCCGTCTTCTCTATCTCCATTGCCTTGGGCTCCAATTCATTCTCGACGAATTGTCGGACTTGTTTCCTGAATATCTCTACTTCATCTGGTATATCTATCTTGAAGTCCCTAACATCATTAAATGGAAATACCATATTTGAATTCACCTACACACATATTAATTGGTTATGTTAGAAATAAAACGGAAGATATATTATTTAAACTAGGATAAAGAATGGTTGATGGTGTTTATTTGACTGGGACCCATTCATATGTATAGTAATTTTCAGGTTCTCTCTTCACGATCTCTAACCGCATCTTCATGCCTGGCTTAAGTTTCCTGGGGTCCTTCTCCCTAACCCAAGCAGTAACATTTACTCCCTCTGGCAACCTAACTATTCCAACTATGTAATCGTCGTAGTGTGAGAAGGAGTATGGCTTAACATTTATCTGCGTGAATGTAATTAATTCACCCTCTCGAGATAATTCTATCCATCCAAGTCCACTCGCCTTGCATTTTGGGCAGTCTCTTTGAGGCGGGAAATATATTTCATTACAGTTCTCGCATTTTGTGGCCAATAATTTTCCATCGGCTAATGCATTGAAGAAATCCTTTATATTTTCAATACTTATTACGAATTTAAGTGTTATCTCTCTTTGGTCGAGATACTGAGCCCTACCAGTCTTCATATCTGGGAACATTGGTACCCCTAGGCTCTTCTTCATACTCTCCACAAATTCGAAGAACTGCTTCATCTGGCTGTCATACATTTCTTTCATGGTTTTCTTCTCTTCCTTACTCATATTATTCACCTCCACTATGATTTTGATAATGATAATATAGTGACATACGCATAGTGACCTGTTCCACCTATATTATGTGCTAATGCATAACCATTCTTTATCGGAGCCTGTCTATCTTTCTCGACTCTACTTAATAATTGATTGGTGAGCTCTGCTATCATTCCCTCTCCCGTTGCCGCGATTGGATGTCCCTTAGCCTTTAAGCCCCCGCTGAGATTTACAGGTATCTTACCACCAATGTATGTTTCCTCATTTCTTATCATTTCTATCCCCTCTCCCCTCTTAGCGAAGCCTAAGTCTTCATAAGCCATTACCTCAGCTATTGTAAAGCAGTCGTGAACCTCGGCTACATCAAAAACTTTGAGGACATTTTCTTTATCGATACCAGCCATTTTATATGCTCTTTCACCAGCTAAATATCCCGCTTTTAGGCTTGTAAAGTTCTCTCTCTTACTTAGGTTGGATGTATCGCTTGCATATCCAATTGCTCTTATCCATACCGGTGAATCGGTTAGTTGTTTCGCGACTTCTTCACTTGCAAGGATCACTGCTGCAGAACCATCTGTTATGGGAGAGCTATCGTATAATTTTATTGGCCATGCAATATATCTAGAGGCCATACATTTCTCCACCGTTATCTCCTTCTGGAATTGTGCCTTCGGATTCCTCGCTCCATAATAATGATTTTTAACAGCTACTTTACAGAAATCCTCTTCTTTAGCATTATACTTATTCATATATGCAGTCATGTATAAAGCATAGTAACCTGGAAATGTGAGGCCGAAGTTCTGGAATTCCCAGAAATAGTTTCCAGCCCTACCTATGAACTCGACCACTGTCGGCGTCGGGGATTCATTCATCTTCTCTACTCCAACCGCCATCGCTATATCAACGTGGCCTGAGGCCACCATATCATACGCTAATTTCACCGCCGCACTTCCCGATGCACATGCAGCCTCTACTCTAACTGTGCCGGTGGGACAAATACCTGCATATTCATTTATTACAACGGCGGGTAAGGGTTCGCTGCTCCAACCTCCGACATTAGATACGACAACGTAACCTATATCCTTCTGCTCGATTCCTGCGTCGTTTAAAGCCATCTTAATAGATTCCCATGCAAGTTCGGGTAGGCTAACGTCATTTCTAACTCCAAATTTTGAATGTCCAACTCCCACTATTGCAACATTTCTAGACATAGCTATAACCTCTTTAAATTCACAATATATATTCTATAAATTATTGGAAATGGGGGTCAATTAAAACGGAAATATAAATTTTTTCATTAGAGGGGTTATTCAATTAGATAATCTTGTGTAAAATTGTGTCAGTTGCGTCATTTATGTATGTACTTAATTTTCTTCTCACATATAATTTTATAACCCTAGCCCCCTGAGAATTTGGTGTTTAATTTGAGGTATAAAGTGTTGTTTCTATCATCTAGTGTTGGTTTGGGCCATATTGTTAGAGATGTATATTTAGCGGGTAAAATGGATTTTGCTGATATTGAGTGGGTGACAAGTGGTAATGCATTGAGATATATAGAGGCTAGGGATTTAAAAATACATCCCGTTTCATATGAGTTGCGTTCGTTAGGTAGGCTGGTGAGTGGCTTTTTCAGGGATGCTGAGTTAAGGATGGGTTTTAGGGATGCTTATAAAGCCTACAAGGTAATTAAGTCAAACTCTGTTAAAGTATATGAGGAAGTTGATTTTGAGATTTATGACGCTATAATATCAGATGAGTTCTGGGAACTGCTATTTATAGATTGTATTCATGTGAAAAAAATCTTTATTACCGATTTCACTAAATTTAAACCTCGGTATGGGGTTTTATGGGAACCCATTTCTTACTGGTTTTTGAATAGGGGATGGAGGAGTAGAGTTATTAAATATGATAAAAGGATTTATGTTGGTCTACATGAATATAGTGGTGATCTATATGATTACCATGGGGTGCTTCCTTCTAGGGAAATTGATTCAGCAAAAAATGCGGAGGATGTAGATGAATATATTTTAGTCAATTTGGGTGGTACCGACGCTGGCGCGTCAATACAAACTTTATTTAATCAATTGAAAGAGTATTCTGCTATAATTGTAGGTGGTGAAACCTCGTTTGATCCAGATCCCTGGGAGAAGATTATTAGGGCAAGTCTAATAGTTTGCCTGGCTGGATATTCTTCTTTATTGGAGGTTGCTCTGCTTAATAAGCCAGCGATTATCGTTCCGTTGAGGGGTCATTTTGAGCATGAAGATAATGCACGTATATTTAGGGGTAGGAGGGGATATAGAGTTTATTATTATAGGGATCTTTTAAGTCTTAATTTATCCAATATTATTGAGGATGTTTTGATGGAAGAGCCTAATCCCCCTAGGTTTAGGATTGGGACGCAATATATTGTCGAGTCTATTAAAAAGGTTTTGGAGGGGGGATGATATTTCTTATTTTGTTCTACTAGTTACTATGAATTTCCCATGCATACCGAATTCGGCGTGGCCCGGTATTGGGCAGATATAGTCAAAGGTGCCTTCCTTAGTAGCGACGAATTCTATAGTAATATTCTCTCCCGGATTTATTTTTGGTGATGGTGGACCTAGTCCAACCACCTCGATTGAGTGTGTTATCGTACCATTATTTATTAATGTTATTCTTACCCTATCCCCCAACTCTACCTGGATTGTTGGGTTTGTTTGGTTGAAGGCCCACTCGGTAGATATTAGTGTAATATTTATTATTCTTCCACTCTCTACTACTCTTGGTGGCCCAGTAAAAATGGGTAGGCCTATTAAAATCACTCCGATTATTAGTACTCCGGCTGTTGGTGATAATTGTTTTAAGTTGGGCGGACCATTTTTTAATAGAGCAACTGGGAGCGTCATTAGTCCAAGTACTATTAGTAGTATAGAGACACCGGCTAATTCTTTGAAACTGTCTGATATGTTTGAGTAGAGGGATAGCCAGGTACCGATTATTCCGAATAATATGAGTAGATGGCTTGATATGTACATACCCCTATCCATTTCAATCACCCTCTTGGGCACTGAATATTCTCGCTAAGTGAATTAGGAAACCGAATATTGTTAATGAAGCCCCCATCGAGATCATAGAAATATTATATAATTTATTTGCATAGGAGTTAATTGAATAGATTGTTAATATTACTTGGATGGCTATTGCTGCGATTACCAGTGCTGTTATGGCTCTTTCGCTTATAGTGAATTTAAAATTTTTCACTGTTTTATTCGAGGTTCTATTTTGGGATATCTTTGGGTGTATATATATTGAGTATACATAGCTAGCTATAATTGATGCTGCTATAATAATAGCTAGAATAATATAGAATTGGATTGGGTCTATGGCCAGTCTTTCAGCTAGGCCAATAACTTTGTTGGGGTTTATATAGAATCCCCATACTGTAGTTAATGCTATTTGAGCTAGCCCCGCTATACCCAATCCCGTGATCAGTGGCCTATCATGCCATGACATCGACTTATTCTTATCTATAAATGGAATTAATAGGAAATATACTATGAATAGTGTGGGTAATAAAACCCCGGCGACGAATTTATCTATCCCTGTTCTCAATAATGCATAGAGCCCTGTTATATACCATTCTGGGACCGTTATGCCTGGTGGGATATTTGGGTTGAATCCCTCGCCTAGTGGAACGGGGTAGAGGCCTGCTGCTATCAATATCGCCCCTCCTAAGACTGCTACTACTGGGGGGTCGAAGATTAGGTTGCGTGGGAGATGAATAGTCAGAATTATGATCATTAGTAATGGTATTACTAGTATGTGAAATATGTAGAAGTGGAGTATTATATCTGAGAAGCCGAAGCCCAATAATATGCTTGCTAGTGTTCTCCCTATTATTGGCACTGAATTCGTTAGGCTGGCCCCTATATTTATTGCTAATACACCTCTCTCATTTAATATCAAGTCATATCCTGTGTATGCTTCTAGGAAAGTCAGTACTCCAGTAATTATTCCCGTTATCCAGATTACTTCATTCCTAACTTTATATTTACCAGAGAATAGTTGATAGAATAAATGATATATAGCTAATATTAGCATAGCATTAGCTGCATGGTAATGGATGTTCCTAATGATTATCCCGAACTCAACTTCATTATTTATTAGTTTGACTGATGTATATGCTTGGGTTATGGATGGCTTGTAATAGAATGCGAGTAATACCCCTGTGACTCCTAGGATAATGAATGTTACTAATGTTAACATTCCAAGGAAACCATGTATACTCAATAATTTCTTAGGTATGACAAGCCTGATGCCGAATAAAACAGTCCTCCTTAGTCTATCAATAACCCAATTATACAAGTCTGCCAATAGTTTACCTATGTTTTTATGCCCCTTCTCTCCCATAGCCTATCACCCCTATGACTCCATTGGCATATATGTCTCCATTATCATCTATCTCAAGCTTTACTTCTGGTAATGTTTTATTGAATTGTTTTGACGCGGGGCCTTTGAATGCAACCCCGGTTTGGGCGTTATATGTGCTTCCATGACATGGACACTCTATATCAACTTTATCCGGTTTATAGTCTATGATGCACCATAGATGGAGGCAGACTGCGCTATATGCCTTGAATTCTCCGTTTGGGAGCCTTATTAATAAAAATTTTCTGAATGGATCGCTGTCCTGCTCTATATCACCGGTTTTTGGATAGGTAAATAGTAGCCGATTGTTCGGTGGTATATCATTTACATTAGCTATTTTTTGCCTTACGTATTTGAATGAGAAGGTTGTTACAAGGAATTTTCCAGCTGGTATGAAGGGAGTTATCCCGACGATGCCAGATGCTAGGACGATGCCCTTGACGAAATCCCTTCTTTTCATATTAATGGTATTCGATTATTTTTATTCATATAACATAGTTATTATAAAATTTTTTTAAAATATATACACGGAGAAGTATAGGGATGTTTTTTACATTCTAATATATATTTTTATACATTTATGCATTCTAATCGAGAAGGCATAATGTATAAATGATATAAATTAAGTTATTAATATTGGTTATGTATATTTTCGAGAATAATTTATTCGGTGGTTACTATGTTGGAAGATGTCAGGGAGAAATTTCTCAATGTCTTCAATAAGGCTAAGGAGAAGATTGGTGATGAGATAAATACTTGGAATAAAGTCTTTCAGTTCGAGATCACTGGCCTAGAACCATTCTATATCGAGTTTAAATCTGGTGAGGCGAATATTGTGGAGGGTAAGGCATCTAATGCGCTTGCCACACTGTCAATGGATCCAGATGTATTGAACGATATTCTTGATCTTAAGCTTGATCCAATGGTTGCTTTTATGAGGGGTAAGATGAGGATAACTGGAAATGTCATGGAGACCGTTCATCTGAGGAAGATTTTTCAAGTATTGAGGGAGGAATAAAATCCACCCTTCTTTATTTATAGTTAATAAAATATATTCAACAAATTACTTATCATTAAGTTATTTATTTCTCACATTTATTTAGCATTCACTGATAATATAATTGTATGCCTAGGAGAAAGAGGGTGAAGGCTGAGGAGGATAAAGAGATCTTCGAGAAATATATCCTTAGTAAGCCATGGGTTAAATATTATGATGAGGGTACTCCGAGTGAAATAGATATTCCTAAAGTTCCATTATATAAGTTTCTGGATGACGCTAATGAGGAAGCTGGAGATCATACTGCATTAATCTTCTTAGGTAAAAGAGTTAGCTATAAGGAACTTCATATATTGAGTGAGAAGTTTGGAAGGGCATTAATGGATAGCTTCGGCTTTGGGAAGGGGGATAGATTAGGCATTTATCTACCTAATTCACCTCAGTTTGTTATTGCATATTATGGTGCATTAAAGGCAGGCGGTGTCATAACTCCTATGAATCCATTGTATACTGCGAGGGAGGTTGCTTATCAATTAGAGAATAGTGATGCTAGAATACTCGTGGCCCTAGATTTATTCAAAGATAATGTTGAGAAGGCTCTAGATAAAGTTAGTCTTGACGCCGTGATATATACGGGTATTGATGATTTCTTACCAGGTTTCAAAGCCTTCCTATATAGAACCTTTAAGAAGAAGGTTAAAGTCAGCCTCGATAATAAACAATTCTTCGGTTTTATGAATTTAATAAACTCTGCTCCTCCAGAAATAGATAGGCCTGAGATAGATCCAGTCAATGATTTGGCGGCTCTGATGTATACTGGTGGGACGACCGGTGTTCCAAAAGGGGCTATGTTAACCCACTATAATTTGGTTAGTAATGTATATCAGATAGATGCATGGTTATTCAGGGGAAGGAAGAAGAAGGATGTTTTTGCAGGTCTACTCCCATGGTATCATATTTATGGCCAAACAGCTGTATTACATTCTGCTATAAAGAGTATGGCGACAATTGTGGTATTCCCTCAATTTGATTTGAAGGAGGTGCTTGAGTCGATTCAGAAATATAGGATTAATGTTTTCCATGGCGTCCCGACGCTCTACTCACTAATGATTAGTTACGACGATATAAGTAAGTATAATTTGAGGAGCATTGAGGCCTGTATTAGTGGTGCGGCACCATTACCTAGGGCTGTCGCAATCAATTTTGAGAAGATCACTGGAGGGAAGTTGAGGGAGGGTTATGGATTAACAGAGACGAGTCCCGTGACTCATGTAAACCCGATATATGGGAAGTATAAAGTAGGTAGTATAGGTTTACCCGTTCCAAATACCTTGGCGGCAATTGCCGATATAAATGAGAATAAGTTCCTCCCACCGAAGGAGACTGGTGAATTAGTTATTGCTGGACCTCAGGTTATGAAAGGTTATTACAAGATGGATGAGGAGAATAAAAAGGTATTTTTTGAGAAGTATGGGTATAGGTGGTTTAGAACCGGTGATATAGGTTACTATGATGAGGAGGGATACTTCTACATAGTCGATAGGAAGAAGGACTTGATTAAGTACAAGGGATATAGTGTATACCCGAGGGAGATTGAGGAAGTCCTATATAAGCATGAAGCGGTTCAGGATGCAGCTGTTATCGGTGTTCCCGATGAGAAAGTTGGTGAGGTAGTAAAGGCGTTCGTCGTTCTTAAGCCTGATTATAGGGGGAAGGTGTCTGAGGATGATTTGAAAGCTTTTCTAAAAGAGAACTTGGCTTCATATAAAGTGCCTAAGGAGATTGAATTCAGGGATTCTCTTCCAAAGAGTACTGTAGGCAAGATCCTTAGGAGGGTTTTAAGGGAGGAAGAGATTGTCAAGAGGAAGGGTCAGTAAATAAGGTTAATATACTATATATATCTTTTTTTATCCAAAAGCCTAGAGTAGAAATTATTATGATTCTATAATTAGATGGAGGTTTATACCAATGAATATATTTGTTCTAGTTAAGGCCTCATTAGACGTAAATATGGTTAGGGGTGATTCTGAAGGTAATTTACTTAAAGAGGCTATTCCATTGGCGATAAGTGAGTATGACAGGAATGCTGTATTTGAGGCGGTTAGATTAAAGAATGAGTTTGGTGGCAAAATATATATTGTATCGGTATTGTCGTGGGGGCCTATTGATAAGCGGATGAGAGACTTTGAGAATGTGATTAGAGAGGCCTTGGCATTGGGTGGTGATGAGGCGCATGTGATTGTTGATGAGTCTCTCATCGAGGCAGGGCCCGAAGCGACAGCGGCATCAATAGCCAGTCTTATTAAGAAGGTGGGTGATTTCGATATAATACTTACTGGAGAAGCCTCAATGGATATGATGTCTTCACAAGTCGCTACTAGACTCTCCGCTCATCTAGGGATAAATTTAGTTACATTTGTAAGAGAATTATCGGTTAAGGGTGATAAGGTTTTATGTAAGAGGGATTTGGAGGGTTATGTAGAGGTTTTAGAGAGTAGTATGCCTCTCGTGATTAGTGTGACTGGTGAGATAAATAAACCTCGATTACCGACATTGCTACAGATTAGGAGGGCTTTCGCCAAACCGCTCAAGAAATATTCCTTAAGTGATCTGGGTATAGATAGTTTAGGGAGTTATTCTCCCGTTAAATATGAGTTGGTGAAGGTTTCTAGGAAGAATATAGTATTGGAGGGAGATTCATTAGAGGACGTGGCGAGAAAATTGGTCGATAAGTTATTGGAGGAGGGGGTAATAGGGAGGTAATAATTATGAAGGCTGTGGTATTAGGTTTTGAGGAGTCTCATTTCTTGGAGGGTTTGTCGGCTTTAAAGAGGCTATCCGAGTTTCTAGGTAAGGAATTTGAGTATGTAGCTCTAGCTGTATCGAAAGATGAGCTTAAATTATTGGGATATGATGAACTACATTTAGTTAGGAGCGATTCCACTTATAAGGCTTTAAACTCATTGATGAGTCATGTTATTGATTTAAATCCAGATGTCTTGGTGGGCATTAATGTAAAGGATTCGGTTGATGTGATTGGTAGATTAGCAGCACGTATGGGTAGGTATATGGTAACTGATGTCTCAAGCATAATTAAGTCTAATGGAGATATTTATTTAGTGAGGCCTATATTGGGAGCAAGGGCGCTTGCCTACTATAAATATACTGAGGGAGTGTTCTTCACTATAAGTGGGGGGAAATTCCAGCCGTATAAGGATTCCTCAGAGCCAAAGGTCATCGAGGTGCCCCTCAAGGAAGAGGGGTTTAGAGTAATTGGAAGGGAGGAGAAGTCTAGGGGAGCGGTTGATATAGAGTCTGCCGAGGTTGTTATAGGGGTTGGTAGAGGCTTTAAGAGCAAGGAGGATATATCCATGGCTACTGAGTTAGCTGAATTGTTGGGTGGTGAGGTTGGTTGTAGTAGACCTATAGCTGCAGACCTTGGTTGGCTGGGTGAGGATAGGTGGATAGGTATATCTGGGAAGAAGATTAGGCCAAAGCTATATATGCCGATTGGTATATCTGGGGCTCCACAACACATAATGGCTGCAAACGACTCTAGAATAATTGTTGCCGTGAATAAGGATAAAAATGCACCAATATTCAATTATAGTGACTACGGTGTTGTAGCTGATCTCTATGAGTTCATACCTATATTAATAAAAGTTTTGAAGGAGAAACTTAAAAGATAGATGATATTTAATTAAATTTTATTCAATCAGTATCTATTAGACTATTTATTAATAGTTTATTAGCGTATTACAGGTGTGTGGATTGGCGTCAGTGGGTATTGAGCATTTTCTTTATGTGGATGATTTAGAGATACTTGTATATATATGTTTATCATTGGCGGTAATTATCTTCCTTTATGGTCTTTACAGGGGATATCGCCGCTGGTTTATAGATGAGGCTCCTCCAATCGATAATTTTGGGGCTAGATTAGTGAATCTCTTGAGATATGGATTATTGCAAGCCAAGGTCTTCTATAAATTTTTTATTGGTACGCTACACGGAATGGTGTTTATCGGTTTCATAGTATTGTTAATTGGGACCCTATTGAGGGCTCTCGAATACGATATCTTTATTAGGTTCTTAGATAGTAGGATACTTGTTTCTGGTGTATATTTGGTTTTTAAACTTTCTATGAATATTGGTGGGGCTATAGCTATTATAGGCCTCTCGGGGTTAGTGATTAGACGTTTGGTATTTAAACCTAAGTATTTGCCTAATATGACCGAAGATATTATTATTCCACTATTATTACTATATATCCTTATTACAGGTTTCTTTCTGGACGGCGTATCTACATGGGCATATAGGAGGGATTGGATTGGTCCATATGATCCTATTGGAATGTTCATATCTGTTTCACTGGACAAGTATCCATGGATAGTATCACTATATAGAGTTGTATGGCTGACACATATGTCGTTGGCGATATTCATGGTTGCTTATATACCTTATACAAAATTGTTCCATATGATATCCGGAGGTATATTAAATACATTTTTTGCGAGGGATTATCATCCATCGGCTTTTAGGAGTGTTCCCAATATAGATGAGATTGTTGAACAGGGAGGATATCCTGGAGCAGGTAGACTGAGTGATTTTACTTGGAAGGAAAGAATGGATTATGATGCTTGTATAAAGTGTGCAAGGTGCACCGAGAATTGTCCAGCTACATTAACGGGAAAGGTCCTAAGCCCGATGAATATTATATTAGATCTTAGGAGGGCGATGGATGATGGTGACTTCACCAGGGATATAATTCCATCATATATTGATCCAGAGGCATTATGGTCTTGTGTTACATGTGGTGCTTGTGTCTATCAATGTCCTATGTTGATTCACCATGTAGAGTCTATAATAGATATGCGTAGGTATTTATTTGGTGTAGGGGAACATGTCCCTGATGAGGTTCTAGAACCCTCCTATAATATAATGAGGTATGGTAATCCGATGGGTAATGATCCTATGGATAGGAAGAGTTTCCTCGATGAATTAGTCAATAAGTTCGAAGTGGTTTATGCTGAGGAGGGGGTTGAGTATGATTATTTGTATTGGATTGGCTGTCAGTCCAGTTATGACCCGAATGCTAGGGGGATAGTGGAGGCGATGTTTAAATTATTTAGCGAGGCAGGGGTTAAGGCGGCGGTATTGAGGGACGAGGGGTGCTGTGGGGAACCGGTTAGGAGGATTGGTGATGAACTATTGTTTAAAGACTTGGTATCGAGTAATGGTGAGAAATTATCTAAATATAAGTTTAAATATTTGGTTGTGAATTGTCCCCACGGCTATAATGTATTTAAACATGAATATCCATTATTTGGCTATAACTTTAATGTTTTACACCATACTCAATTAATAAATAAATTTATTGAAGAAGGTAAAATAAATCCTGCAAAGAAGTTTGATGTGTCGGTTACCTTCCACGATCCGTGTTATTTAGGTCGTTGGAACGGGGTTTTTGAAGAGCCCAGGAGTATCGTTAGAAGTGTTGCGGGAAATCTATTTAGAGAGATGCCTAGATCTAGAGAGAGAAGTTTCTGTTGTGGAGGAGGGGGCGGTCATTTATTCTTCGAGATTAAGAGGGGAGAGAGGATTAGCAAGGTTCGTGTAGAAGAGGCTATAAATATGAATGCTAGGATATTAGCTGTGGCTTGTCCATTCTGTAAAATTATGTTGGGCAGTGAGGCTCCCCAAGAATTACTTGTACGTGATGTGTCTGAATTGATTACTGGTGACTAGTGATAGATTATATAGGTTATATATTATTGGGAGTATATTTAGAATGAATAATAAGAGGTATATTATTGAGGCTCTATCAGCCTCCATAATCCTAATAATTACCTTATCTACATTTTATTATCCACCATATGTAAAGAATTTCGTTAACCCCATTCTCGGGCCATTAGGTGCTGCATCGAAGTATGGAGTTGTTAATGATACAATATATCTAAGTGGCTTAACTGATGATGTCCTGGTTAAATATGATTCTGTAGGTATCCCATATATACAGGCACAAAATCTATTAGATTTATATTATGTTTTTGGATTCATTCAGGCTAGGGATAGGCTCTTCCAAATGGATCTGAGTAGAAGGTATGCCGAGGGTAGGCTAAGCGAACTATTGGGCCCTGGATTTTTGGATGTGGATAAGCATTATAGGGTTATCGGACTTAATAGAGTAGCTAGAGAGATTTATAACATGATGGATTCTAGCCCCCGTTATAGAAGAATACTTGATTACTTAAATGCATTTAGTAAGGGAATTAATGCTTACATTGATTTGGCGATTAAGGTTCATGCACTTCCGCCCGAATACTATATTTTAGGTGTTAAGCCTCAATACTGGAATGCCATTGATACATTAGCTCTGTGGAGATTGATTGGTTGGGGGTTAAGTGGGGGAGTTAGGGATTTGGAACTATTGTCTTTTATTGAGGCAAATGGTATAGATTCGATAATATCTATGGATTTATTGAATAGGAGTCTAAATCCCCCCATTTTAGGACAATTTAGAGTAAATAATTTATATAAACCAAAGAATCAAGTTTCAAAACAATTCTATAATGTCTCAATAGATGGGTTGAGGAATCTCATTAGGAAGTTCAATAATAATGATTTTATCATAAGGAATATGCTTAAAATATTCCCCTCTAATAGCTGGGTAATATCTGGAAAATTTACCGAATCAGGTTATCCATTGTTAGCTAATGACCCTCATTTAAGTTTGCAAGCACCACCCGTATGGTATGAGGCTGAGTTGATTTTAAAGGGTGTTGAGGGGGTTTATGGATTTACTTTCCCTGGAATTCCATTCATAATTATTGGGAGGAATAGTCATGTTGCATGGGGATTCACAAATGTAGGCGCCGATGTTATAGATTATTATTACTATAGTTGGTGGGATGGAAAATACTATTATAATGGTGAATGGCTTACTCCTAATAAGACCAAAGAGAGTATCTTGATAAGGTTTGGAGATGGATATAGTGTTGTGGATTTTGTAATTAATAGTACAGTTCATGGACCATTAATTGAATACGATGATGTTAAATATGCTGTTAGATGGGTTGGACATGAACCGACACTAGATATTGTCTCATTGTTTGAATACAATTTCGCAAGCGACATATATGATGTTATATCTGCCTCTAAGTTATTCTCGGTCCCTCCCCAGAATCTAGTCGCAGCAGATATTTATGGGAACATTTTTTATGAGGCTGCTGGTCTATACCCAGTTAGAAATGCGTCATTTATTGAGTGGAGTGGGTATAAGCTTATTAATTACGGTTATCTGCCATTCAATGGTAGTAGCGGGGAGGGGGATTGGCTGGGGTATATTTCGTATGATGAATTACCCCATGTGCTTAATCCCAGCGTCGGTTATATAGTTACTGCTAATAATAGGCCGGTTCCAACATCTTATCCATATTATCTCGGTTGGGGCTGGGCGGATAGGTATCGGTTCGATAGAATTTATAGAATGATAGAGGAAATTATCGAAGATGGGTTTATCTCTCTCGATGATATGATGGTTATTCAAAATGATGTATATAGTAGTGATGCTGAGGCGCTTCTACCCTTATTACTAAAACTGGTGGATAAGAATCTCTTATCTGAGAGGTCGCTTGAAGCAATAAATTTCTTGAAGAGATGGGATTATAAGATGGATACATATGCCGTAGAACCATCTCTATACGTATCTTGGATATATATGGTACATAAGATGTTATGGGGGGATATGGCTGTAAGGGCGGGAGTGGGAATAGGTTTCATACCTTTAGAGACGACAGAATATATTCTAAAATCGGCGATAAGAAATGAATTATCTGACGTTAAATCTAAGTTGATTAAAAGAGATATCGGAGATATTGTGTCACACGCCCTAAATGAAGCAGTCGATTCACTATATAAATATTTCGGTGAGAATATCTCGAATTGGGTGTGGGGAAAAATATTGATTTATAGGTTTGAGCATCCTATGGGTAATCTGTTTTCGTGGCTAAATTATCCAGACCAAAGCGGGCGGGGTGGATTATATACTGTATCAGTTGCAAGTTTTGAGCCAAGTGTTTATCCATATATCGCGAATGGCGGTCCCAGCGTAAGATATATTGCTGACATGGCTCCGAAAAATTATGGAGATATGTATGGCTATAGTGTATTGCCTGGTGGGAATAGCGGAGTCGTATATAACCCCCACTATTTGGATCAATTATCTAGGTGGATCCATGGAGAATACTATGGATTCTCTATTTATACAGATCTTTCTAATATGGTTGCATTTGAGTCTGAACTATTTTTCCGTGGTGGATAAAGATGAATAGGATTAAAGAATATCTTATTAAAGCTGTGTATAATGCTATTGTCATAATCCTATATTATTCTATAATCGGTATTAACATGGGTGGATATGAGGTCATACTGGCTTCATTATTGATGGGAATAATCTTTACATATTTGTATGATAAATTGATCAAAAAATTTTTATCATCCTTATTATCGATATCAATTTTCTATATAATTTATTTAATATACATATATCTACATAATCCATACTCGATTAATGCTATCTTGACTGGGTTCAATGTATTAATACTGTTTCCATACCTAATATCTGTATTAGTCTCATTTAGCGCAATATTATATTCTGATGTTTTGATGAGGATTTATGGTATTTTATCTGAATAATATGTTAGATAATTAATTTATTTTTGAGATAACATTAGAAACTATGTTCCAGTGTGTGATAAATACTATGTAAATTAATTTGTCTATATTGACTAGTTTTCATATATATTTAACATTTTTTAAAACATTATTTATTTTAAAGATGTATCTTCTCGTTTAATATAAGTTGGTAGTATATGAGGCGCATATATTTATTTGTATTTTTCATTATATTATCGCTTGGAATACTTATCATATTTCCTATTCAGGGAAGGAGTAGTTATGTTTCAGGCTATCAATTATCAAGGAATTCATTGGGTCCTGATGCTCAGGGTGGATATATAAATCTCCCGGGTGCCAAGATTGGTAAACACACAGTATTGGTTATGTTTATTGAATTCTCGAATTATCTTCACAAAAATAATATCAGTGTATTATTGAATAACGCCTCCTATACTGACAGTTACTATAGGGAAGTATCTTATAATAAATTCTGGCTTGACATTTGGTATATCCAGCAGTGGATTCAACTAAACAAGACTAGGGAGTATTACGGTGGTGACTCCGGTGGACAAATTGATGTGAATAGGATGGACTTTATTATGGATTCATTGAAGGCTGCAGATCCACATATAGATTTCAAGAAATATGATTATGTTATAATTTTTCATGCGGGTGGAGATCAAGCATCAAGTAATGACCCCAATGATTTATGGAGTATGGCATCTATAGGGAAGTGGTATTTTAATTTAGATGGGGGAGTCTACCTCGGTATAATTGTTGTTAGTGAGGATGACCCTGTGGGAGTTATTACTCATGAGCTAGGCCACAACTTGGGGCTACCGGATTTATATGACTATAATAATAAGGAGATTTTTGTTGGGCCATGGAGTCTAATGGCAACCGGCTCCTGGCTCTCACCTCCTTCTAGTATAACTTCCCCTGAGAAGCGTTGGCTCGGGTGGATCGCGGATAGTAACTTAACTATTCTCAATAAGGATCAATTCTTTTTTGGGAAATTATATGCCTTGGAAGCTCCGGGGGATATTCTAGGTGTTAAGATCTCTTTGGGGAGATACTATTATATGCTTGAATATAGAAGGAGAGTAGGCACTGATAAGGCTTTACCTGAGGAGGGACTTTTATTGACATGGATTAATGAGTCTGAACAATCGGGTCATGGTGTCATACGCGTAATAGATGGCTCCCCATCTACTCCAACGATTAATGATGCACCACTACATGTCGGTGATCTATACGTAGATATGATAAATGATTTCTATATTAGGATAAAATCATCAACCAATAATTATTTAGTGATTGAGGCTGAGAATGGTATTCCCGACCTCTATGTCAATGATATTAACTGGACCAGTTTGGGCAGCAATTATACTCTATCTGTTATTGTTAGAGATGGGGGTGGGCCTGTAACAAGTTTCGATGTTGCATTATATGTGGATAACTCATATTATGCAACTAGATCATTCAATGGTTTCCTTGGTAGGGGAGATTCGGTATCTATTCAGTTTGAGTTGTCTGGCCTGGGTGAGGGGGCGCATAGCGTTAAAGCAGTAGTAAATCCTGGACGGGAAGTGGTGGAGAGGGATTATAGTAATAATGAATTTATGAGGTTTATCAGTGTAAGGGCTTACAATTATATACTAGATAAATATGTAGTTAGTGATGACAGAGCAGATGTAGGGTCAACCCAATATATTCAAATGCATTTCATGAATTATAGTAATGGACTAGACTATTCAAATAGTTTAGTTTGGTTAAATGGAACGAGTTACACAACTAATGTTACGGGTTGGGTTACGATATCCTTTTCATCCGATGAAGTAGGTATGTATATTTTCGCAATTAGTGATGATAATGGCTTGCAATATGCAACTCCAACAATAATATTCGATAGAGTTATCATAAACTTCTCTTTTGTCGATAGGAGGATCGATGTGGGGGAGACCGCGATTTTTGATAGTTATGCATATTATGAGTTCGATGGAAGGCCCTTCGATGGAGACTTCACATTGAATGACTCTCTGTCTAAAGATATAGTTGGTAAATTCTGGTATAGGGTTGCCTCGATATCAGACTCATTATATCATTTAACAGTCTTCAAATCAAATGTCGACTATGTAATCTTTGACCGTGTAAAAATATCCTTACATCCCAATGCTGAAAGATTTGATGTAGGTGAGGAAGCAAGTATTAATATAGAAGCTTTCTATGAATATGATGGCGGACGATTTGTGGGTGAGGTAAGTTTAAATGACTCCTTGCTTAAGGATAAGGTTGGAAAATATGCATTTACAGTAGCATCAATTAATGATAGTCTGTATGGGTTAAGGGCGTTCGAGTCCAATGTGGCAATGATTATATTCGATGTCGTTAATATAACTTTGGATGCAGATGCATTGAGGGTTGATGTCGGGTCTAATGCTTCTATCACTATCTATGCGGTATATGCCTACGATGGAAGTCCGTTTCAAGGTGATGTGTATCTCAACGATTCCTTAACACATGATAAGGTGGGGATGTATAGCTATACCGTGGAGAGGATTGTGGATAAGAGATTCGGCTTAACAAAATTTGTATCAAATACCATAGATATAATCTTTGATGAAGTTGTCATAGATCTGGAAGCTAGGTACAATAGAGTGGAAGTGGGTAAGAATGCGACGATATTATTTGTTGGTACTTATGCTTATGATAATTCTCCATTCGACGGGGATGTATATCTAAATGGATCTCTAAAACAAGATACGTTAGGTAAATATACCTATATAGTTGTGGATATAGATGACCATAGATACGGACTACATAAATTCGTATCTAATTCCGTATCCATCATTTTCGATAAGCTACTTTTGGATGTTGATGTAGAGACCCTAATACCTTTTAATTATAAGGTTGTTGTGAAGATATACTCACAATTCGAAGATGGATATGTTAATGGTAGGGTGTCAGTGAATGGGGAGACTGCTAAATATGATCCTAGAGAGAAATCATATTCTAGAATACTTTTATCACCTATACCATTCGAATCTATTAAGGTGGAGGCTGATGTTGGGTCAATAAGTCTCAGTCATGTAGAGACTTCTATAGGTATAGGGACACTCATCTTATACTTTACTATAATACTTCTACTTTTATTTGTCGGTTTATTTAGACATAGGATAGGTGGCTCGAAGAATTAGTGGATATTATTCAATGCTAATAACATTTACGAATTCAGCCGTCTCTCGATCCATTATTCGGAGTTAGGGAAACATGGACAATTAATGGTTATCAATATAAATTAGAAGGTAGAAAAAACAGCATTAGATAAGATAATTTGGATTGTAGAACGACTGAGGGAAGAATATAGTGAGGCAATCGTATATTTTGCACCTTCAACACACGAGATAATACCATTACCATCACCAATACCATCAGCATTAAACCAGTCTCCCCCAAGCAACACACAAAGTACGAATAGAACTGTTTCAGAAGCTTATGTAAAAAATTGTTCGTCAATGCTACAGATGGCTATCGTTGACATGATAATTATCATTCTAATAGTTGTATTAGTAGTAATTTTTAGAAAGAAGTAATCCATTAGTCCTACCAAATTATTGTATAATGCTTATAACAATTTATTTTAATATGTACTTAAGTCTCATCCATCATTTAATTAACTAATCCTTATGATAGTAAGTTATTGCTTGCTATGGCTTCCATCCATCATATATAAAAACCATTATATTTAATGGGCGGTGTTTTTGATTATTTTTAATGACTAGATACGTTATTAGAATTGAATCCGAATACTGTAAAGGCTGTAGTATATGCGTGGATTTCTGTCCACCCAAGATACTCTATATATCCAATATGCAGAACTCACGTGGATATAGAGTCGTTGATGTGGACGATGCCTCTAAATGCATTGGATGTAAGTTATGTGAGAACTATTGCCCGGATTTCGCTATATTTATAGAAGAGTCTAGATAAAAAATTGGGGATTCAAAGCTTTAGCAGTTTCGCGTTAATCGCCACTATTACCGTGCTAAGTGACATCAATGCGGCTCCCACCGCCGGGGTTAATAATATTCCATAATTGAATAATATGCCGGCTGCTAGTGGAATGGCGAATGAGTTGTATCCAGTGGCCCAGATTAGGTTCTCAACCATCTTCCTATAACTTTTCCTCGATAACTTGATTATGTCTACTATGTCTCTAGGATCATTCCTTACCAATATTATGTCAGCCGATTCTATAGCTATGTCTGTTCCAGCCCCTATCGCTATTCCCACATCGGCCTGAATTAAGGCGGGCGCATCATTTATACCATCTCCAACCATAGCCACCTTTAGTCCTCTACTCTGTAGTTCCTTAATAGCCTCCACCTTCTCATGCGGCAATAGCTCAGCGAAATATTCATCTATCCCCAGTTCTTTGCTAACATATTCAGCCACATTCTTATTATCTCCGGTCAACATCATAACTTTTAATCCCATCTCCTTTAGTTCTTTAACTGCTTCATAGGATTCTTCCCTAATTATATCTCCAAGTGCAATAGCGCCAATTGGCTTATCATCGATAAGTACGTAGATAACTGTCTTGTTCCTACTGATCTTATCAGGCACCTTTTCTATATACTTCATCAACCCTTTCTCCCTCAAATAATTGGGGCTCACTAAAGCAATCTGCCTGCCATCAACTATAGCTCTAACCCCCACTCCAGGAATAGCCTTAAAGTCATTGGCGTCAACCAGTTGTACATTGTTATTATTGGCATATCTCAAAATGGCTCTCGCTATTGGGTGCTCAGACATCTTCTCTACAGATGCAGCTAATTTAATAACCTCCTCTTTACTAATGTTACCTAGTGAGATTACGTCTGTTACACCGAACTCTCCTTTTGTCAATGTACCCGTTTTATCGAATACAATTGTGTCCACCAGTCTGGTTCTCTCGAATGCATCTCTCTCCCTAATTAGGAATCCGCGTTTGGCAGCTATTGAGGTTGAGACGGCTACTGCTAATGGTATTGCGAGTCCAAGTGCATGGGGGCATGCTATTACCATGACTGTTACCGCCCGCTCCATGGCGAAGCTTAAGTCTCCCCCTAGGATTATCCAGGTAATTAATGTAAATACTCCGCCGAATATTGCTATTAGGGTGAGATAGAATGCAGCTTTATCTGCTAAGTCTTGGGTTCTTGATCTAGCTTCTTGGACCTCCCTCACTAATTCAATTACTTGGGATACATAAGTCTCTTTCCCTGTCTTCATTACCTTAACTTTGAGGGAACCATCTAGGTTTATCGAGCCGGCTATTACTTGTGACCCTTTGTTTTTCGATTGGGGTAGTGATTCTCCTGTTAGTATGGATTCGTCGACATTACTCTTCCCCTCTATAACCACGCCATCGACTGGTATTCTTTCACCTGGACGAATTAATACGATATCGCCTGGTTTCAATTCCTCAACAGATATCTCCATGATGCTACCGTCATCCATAACCATATTTGCAGTGGATGGAAGGAGTTTAACCATCTTCTCCAAGGCTCTTGATGCACCTAGTATGGCCTTCATCTCGATCCAATGGCCTAGGAGCATAACATCTATTAATGTAGCTAGTTCCCAGAAGAATGGTTCTCCAATGGGATATACCAATATAGCTATGCTATATAGGTATGCAACGGATATAGCTACACTTATTAGCACCATCATACCGGGTTTACGCTTACTAATTTCGTCGATAAATCCGTTTAGGAAGGGTTTACCACCATATAGGTAGATTAGTGTTGAGAGTATGAATATTGATGGCTTCCATATAGTAGGTGGAAATTCTAGGCCGAATAAGCCTTGTAGTGCTGGGTCTAGCATTAATATAGGTATAGTTAATAATATTGATATGAAGAATCTCTTTCTATAATCCTTGATCATCATCTCATGATGGTTTGCTCCGGTGTGGTCTGTGTGCACCGAATGCTTCTTATGTTCACCGTGATTCATATGCATTGCTTTGTCGTTCATATTCATATTATGCGATGTATCAGACCCCATAACTTCTATATCTTCTTTATTAGTCATTTATAATCGTATATCTATTAGGTAGTGGTTATTATATAAGTTTGTTATTTTCCACTTTGGAAAATATTTGATTCACTCATCCCTAATTTGATTGCCTTTACATTCTTCTCATTATATATTCTCCTGGTTTTTAGGGCTTTTATAGCGTTATCAATGTCTATGTATCCGAGTTTTATTAGGAATCCTAATGTAACCATATTTATTGG
>WAJV01000005.1 GCA_015523725.1 Candidatus Geothermarchaeota archaeon | reverse complement strand
ATACTATGCCTAATATATTATTATTTGATTGTTATGGAGCTGAATCAAGAGTATAATGTGGTTATACTTGATTTAGGAGGGTCAAGAATTAAAGCATCTGTCTTTAGCCAATCTGGTATTAAATATGTTTCATATAGGAAGGTTAGTTATATTGAAAAGGGCTTGATAAATACAGAAAATTATGTTAGGAATACAATTAGTCTGCTTAAGGATGCCTTAAAAAATACATCATCTGAGAAGATATATCTTGGATTATGCAGTCAAAGAGCATCTATGGTTGGCTGGAGCAGGGATCTAGATATATTGACTCCTACATATACATGGAAGCATTCAAGTGGTTGGGAGGTTATTAGGTCTCTTAAAGATATTGATTTAGGTCCCTATACACTTTTCCTGCAGCCGGGTTCAGGAATATTGAGGATCAAGTTCATCAATGATAAATATAGAGATATTGATTTTGTTGGTGGATTGGAGAGCCTCATAACTTATTATTTAACAAAGAACCATATTGTGAGTTATTCTCTCGCTTATCCCTATGGTACATTAGACCCATTCTCGATGGAGTGGATAAATGAGATTATTGATCTACTCGATATTCCTATAGATACATTACCCATTATTGTCAGTGAGTATCTTGAGAATTTAGAGTTTAAGTTTGATAATAGGAATATAGTTTTCTCATTATTGATAGCTGATCAGTCGGCGTCGTTGGTGGGTAATGGTGCCTTAGAGAAGGGTAGAATGAAAATTACAATGGGTACAGGTTGCTTCCTCGACTTATATACTGGCTCAGATTTTATCGGAGATCCTAACGCTGGGGTTAACCCCATGTTACTATATGTTAACGGAGGCCCTAAATTCATGGCAGAATACTTTATTTATCATTGGGGAGACATACTCGACTGGGTTAATGAGCATATGTACCGAATAGATAAAATTCCTATTAATGTAGACTTCGCAAAATTACCATTGTCAATCCCTACACTAGATTATTTGAGCACCGAATTCCAAAAATCTTTAAAGAAGTTCTCGCTCTTCGGATTAGATTTGGATCATAGTATCAAGGATATATCCTTGGCCATCTTATATTCCATGTTGGCATTACTCAATCGAGGGTATAGTAATATCAAACAGTTTGATGGAATAAATATGATTTATTTGGATGGTGGGTGGAGCTTAAACCGAAAATTAGTCCAGGTGATCGCTTCAATACTTGGTAGACCAGTTATTCTACGCAAATATAGGAATATTTCTAGTATGGTGGGGGCAGCCTCAATGATATACGGGGATGGAGAGTTAAATTCCAAACTAATAGATAATTTAAATCCAGTTGAGGATGTGATTGAACCGGCGAATTTAGAGTATTGGGATAAATATGTCGAGAGATTTAATAATTTATTGAACGAGTTTTTCTAATCCCCCTCTCAAGATGTTCTTTGGGTCTATGGTTCTCTTTATAGATGCCAATAGATTTATCGAGTTAATTCCTAGGAATTCTCTCACATATTTGCCTCTAACCTTACCTATTCCATGATGATGTAATGGAGCCCCGCCATGTTTCATGCATATATATTCAATGGTATCCCAGATATCTCTATAGATAGACTTTAATCTATTGAGTTCTATTGTTAGGGTAAAGTATAATCCTACACCAGAATTATAGAAATGGCCTATATGTGCAGTAGCTGTTTTGACTCCTTCAATCTCTAAAACGCGGCTTCGAATGTCGTTATAGATACTGATTACTTTACTCCATGGCGCCGATAATTCAACTGTCTCCACCGCCAAGCCACTCTTAAAGAGTGTATAAATATATCTTATGACATCATTTCTACTATTGTACCATTTTTCAAATAGACCTAATTGAAGTTTCTTACCAAACAGCTTATCTAATAGTCTCATATTATCTTTAGAGGCCAACCCACCTTCTAAGATACCGAGTGCAACCGCTCCCCATCTATCTAGACCAAAGTTGAGCATACTCTCATACTCATCAAATATTCTCAGGAGATGTGGGTAGACTCCATACTCAATTAGTTTATAAGCTTGTTCAATAGCTTTCTCAAAGCTATCGATTAGATAAATAAATTTAATGCTTTTCTTTGGTTTTTTATATACTGATAGATACACCCTAGTAATTACGCCTAAGGATCCTTCACTTCCAAACACTACTCCCATCAATATAGGAAGTATATTCCCCCTTGGCACAGGTTTTAATTTAATGAGTTCACCTCCAGGTGTTGCGTAATGAATTCCTAAAATCATGTCTTCAATGTTTCCATATCCTGTTGAGTATTGGCCACTACTATAGGTGGATATTAACCCACCTATCGTGGCCACATTAATTGACTGAGGATAGTGTCTAGAGGTGTATCCCTGATTATTCAACCAACTCTCCACTTCCGCCATATAGGCTCCGGACCCCACATCTACTATCCTAGATCGTTTATCATACCATCGAATCCAATTCAACCTGGATAAATCGATTATGACCTCATCTTCACCCGCTTTAGCGCCTCCTAATACCCCGGAGCCACCCCCGTAGACTCTTAGGGGAATCCCGAATTCGGAAGCCAATCTTAGGACTTTAACCACCTCGTCTTCTGTCTTCGGAATCACAATACCATATGGTGATTCGATATCTATATTCTCCACATGTTTATAGACGAGTAGGGGCCAATAATCCCTTGAATACATCTTGAGTATGGATTTATCTATCCAATAACTCTCAATTGAATAAACCATTCTGAGTTTCTTGAAGAAATTCACCTTATCCATTTACATCCCCTCTGTAAACAATTATGGGTGTTATTGCTTTGTAATCCATCTTAGATAATGCCTCCCAGGTGTGAATGCATAATGTCAAAATTGTTCCACGTATCCTCCGGAAAAACATTCTTATAGCGATAGAGGCTAAGGCTGGATGGGTCTTAAATAAATATCCCCCCGCACCACTGCATCCAGTTAGTATTTTCGTCGGTTTACCATATAGTTCTGTCGCCCTAGCGATGATAGATTCTCTTAAATGCCTTGCTTTACAGGGAATATGGAGAGTATATACTCCTAATGACTCTCTGGGCAATTCATACATTATACTTGGATATATTTTTTTGTCATCAGGTTTGAATACATCCATATCCTCAGTAAATATTGGAGCATTTTCGTCTATCTTTAAACTATATCCATATGATTTAAATAAATACAACTCTGATGTATCCAACAATTCTAATCCGAGGTTTTTAATAACATCAGAAGCATCATATATCGATGCATCGATAGCTAAATATTCCTTATCCGGATCCAGATTTAATTCAATATAGCCGTTCTTTGGAATTTTTTCCCCTAGGACATCCTGTATAAGAGTCCTAGCCTTAAAAATTGCTTTAGGCAATTCATTGTGAATGGGGCAACTTTCACTACAGTAACCACAACCAGTGCATAACTCTAGATTATATAGAGTGTCGTAATCATTCCTTACTAAAACTGAATACCCCGCCCAGCCTAGGCGATCGGGGGCGGAGCGTATATCCCTAGTTGATGCATATATTGGGCAATTCAGTTTACATAGTCCCGGGCATATAACACAGGTCTGGAATATGTCAGCGATGCTCATAAAATAATTATTCGTTTGGGGTTGCTAATATTAGATGGATTTTTAAGTTTAGTATCTAATTTATTGTTAATGGGTTCATATGACCGAATTATCTCTTCCTAGGAGAATATTAATTGATGAAGACGCCGGGAGTGCATTGGGCACCCTACTCGAATACTATAATATTAATAGTATATTACTGGTTACAGACAAAGTTATAGCTAATAAAGATTTCTTTAAAGAGATTTTATCATTAATAGATAGGGAAGATCTAAAGATAAGAATATTTAGTAATGTGAATCCTGAGCCTTCTATAAGTGATGTAATTGAGGTGTACCAAGATTATAGGGATTCATATGATGCAATTATAGCAGTAGGCGGGGGGAGTGTCATAGATTTCTCAAAATCATTATCGATATTGATTAAGAAGGGTGGAGAGTTTGATCTAAGGGGTGTCGCTCCATTTCAATCGTTGGGAATAGAGTTTACCAAACCATTATTGATAGCTATTCCAACCACCTGTGGAACAGGTAGCGATGCTAGTTATGGGATAGTTTTAACAGATACTTTGGATAATATACTGGTTAAATTGGCTCTAGGTAATTATGAATTGGTCCCCCATATAACTATATTGGATGCTAAACTTGCCTTAGAGCTTCCAATAAACCTTAAGATTGGTACAGCGCTCGATGCCCTATCTCATGCGGTTGAGAGCCTGGTCGCAATAGATAGTAATGAGTTTACTAGACCATATTCAGAGCATACAATTAGGTATATTTTCAAGTATCTACCTAGGATTGTTGATAATCCACAAGACCTCGAGTCTCTAAAGAAGATAATGTATGCTGCTACTATGGCTGGTATAGCTTTTACTAATGCAGGTTTAGGCTTAGCACATGCAATCGCTCATCAGTTGGGGGCAGGGCTACATATTCATCATGGCACAATAGTGGGTATGACTCTACCATATGTTGTAAAATTTAATTATAGAAGCCCTACGGCTAGGGAAATGTATGAAGGTATAAGGAAAATAATCACTTTAATCGATGATATTAAATTAGGAAATAATTTTTACGAGGATATAATTGACTTATATGATAGAATAGGTTTCCCCAATTCATTAGTTAAGCTTAGCCGAGAGTATCACATATCTAGCGATGCGATTAATAAGTATGCCGATATGGCGTTACACGATCCTGAAATTGTTTATAACCCGGTTCCACCTCGATATGAGGATATTAGAATGATTATTAAAGCCCTGGTTGAGGGCGATATCAATATAATTACATAATATATAGATATTATTTTTTTGGTGATTGTATGCCTCGTTTCCCAAGTAGAGAGTGGGCTGATGAGTTATGCAAGGCTATTAACGAATCAGAAGGTTATAGGAGAAGCGCTAAGGGATGGGTTTGGCCTATATTATTCAAGGTTACCGACCTACCTGATGAGCTAAGAAAAATATATGCTAGGGGCAGTCCAGGTATGAAGGTTGAACTTGATAATGGTGTATGTAAAGGAGTGGAGTGGTATGATGATGCTGAGGGAGTTGATTCACCATACATAATTTCCGCCAAATATAGTGACTGGCTAGATGTGATTAATGGAAAGGTGCATCCAGTATCAGCATTTGTAAGGCGTAGATTAAAGTTGGAGAAGGGTAGTTTCGCGACGATAATGAGGTACTCCATGGCGGCTGTTGAGTTAGTGAAATGCGCCCAAAAGGTAGGGATTGAGTAACATACCTAAGTAATCAGTATAGACTATATCTACCAACATCAATAATATATAGAATAGATATACCATTAAGATTATAGCATATCTTTATGGTGGTCTATGGATAGGAATAAGTACCTGGCATTAGGTGGACTAAGCATACTATATATGTTTACAAATATTCTAATTCTATGGATGATCCTATGGTTTTTATCTGGATTTAGAGGAGTTGATATCCATCTATTTAATTCAGGTGGGTTAAACAACGATTATTCTATTCTCAGTCTAGTTTACAAAGAACAGTTGAACAGTTACTATTTAGTCTATTATGGAGTCAATATAGATTTCCCTCGATTTCTATTGATAGCCACAACATCGACAATAATGTCGTATATAACCATGCTCTACCTTAACAACAAGACTAATTATGGTAGGAAACATTCTTATGGTACACTAGGGGCATTATATAATGTAGCAATCGGCGTAGCGGCTTCACAAGCAATATTTGGATGCCCCTTCTGTAGCCTAACAATTTATTCATCCTTCTTAACTCAGGTACTAAGTTTAATAGGAATAGCCTTACCTGGATACATTGGAAATATAATGTATCTATTAGCTTGGGTATCAGATTTCGTAATAATATATGTATATATAATTAGAGGAAGCCCTATGAAGTGCCCCGCCTCTCACTGAAGAATCAACTATAATCCACTAATCTTTAAGTTATTTGGGGACCAATCTATATAGGTATGAGTAAGTTTTATTGGTATCCCCCAGAATCCATGGTTCAGGAGGCCAATGTAAAGAGAGTTATGGATGAACTTGGATTGAAGACATATAGAGAGTTCGTAAAGAAATCAGTGGATGAATTGGAGTGGTTCTGGGATGAACTAAATAACTTTATTGATGTAGCTTGGTTCAAAGAATATAATCAAGTCCTGGATACATCACAAGGAATAATGTGGGCGAAATGGTATAGAGGTGGGGAGATGAATGTGGCATATAATTCACTGGATAGACATACTGGATATAAAGCTGATAAGACCGCCTTCATATGGAGTGGGGAGGACGGAACTGAGAAATTATATACTTATGGTTCACTTAGGAAAGAGGTTGATAAATTAGCATATTCATTGAGAAATATAGGCATCGCTAAAGGTGATGTAGTTGCATTATATATGCCTATGCTCCCTGAGACTGTAGTATCTCTATTCGCCACACTAAAAATAGGTGCTATATTTATGCCCATATTTTCAGGTTTCGGTCCCGAAGCTGTATCGATAAGGTTGAATGATAGTGGGGCGAGAGTAATAATTACGTGTGATGGATATTATAGGAGAGGCAGAAAAATTAATCTAAAAAATATGTTGGATAAGGCCCTCAGAATATCGAGACCAGTAGAGAAGGTTATTGTTGTAGAGAGGCTGGGACTAGATATTCATATGGAAGAGAATAGAGATATATTTTACCATGACTTTATTAATGGGAATAATATTAAAGTAGATTCTTTACCGATGGATCCAGAAGACCCAGCGCTACTACTCTATACTTCAGGCACAACGGGGCGCCCCAAAGGAGCTGTAATAAGCCATGCTGGAGCATTACTTCAACCAGCCAAGGAACATTATTTTAATTTAGACATGAAACCCGGTGACACCCTTTTCTGGGTCTCTGATATTGGGTGGATGATGGGGCCGTGGCAGATAATAGGATCGCAACATTTTGGGCTGAGGCATGTAATAATGGAGGGGGCCCCGGATTATCCCGCTCCAGATAGGATATGGTCGATGGTAGAGAAATATAAGATAACGCAGCTGGGTTTCTCGGCCACCTTGATAAGGCTCCTACGTAAATATGGTGATAAATATGTGGAGATGCATGATGTTAGTAGCATAAGGGCATTCGGAAATACTGGTGAGCCCATAGATGAGGCTTCATGGTATTGGTTGATAGATAAAGTCGGTGAGGGTAGGGCCCCAATAATAAATCTCTCAGGTGGTACAGAGATCTTTGGTTGTTTTGTATTGCCAAGTCCCATAATGCCCCTTAAACCCACCACACTTGGTTACAATGGTTTGGGGATGGCGACTGATGTAGTTGATGACGAAGGTAGATCAGTTAGGGGGAGAGTTGGATACCTGGTTTGTAGGAAGCCATCTCCCTCAATGACTAGAGGTCTATGGAATGATCCGGAGAGATATATAAAAACTTACTGGAGTCGGTTTGAGGGTATGTGGTTTCATGGAGATTGGGCCCTCATAGACGAGGATGGATACTTCTATATTCTAGGTAGAGCCGATGATGTGATAAAGGTGGCTGGTAAGAGAGTAGGTCCAGCTGAGGTTGAGACAATAATAAATAAGCATCCCGCAGTGGCTGAATCCGCGGTAATCGGGGCTCCGCATCAGCTGAAGGGGGAGTCAATAGTAGCGTTTGTCGTATTGAAGAGTGGATACAAACCATCGGAGAGAATTAAAAATGAAATACTTAAGAATGTGGTTAACCTGTTAGGAAAACCCTTCAGGCCTGAGAAAATATATTTTGTCAAGGACCTCCCAAGAACTAGGTCAGGTAAAATAATGAGGAGGATAATTAAGGCTATCTATACTGGGAGTAAGGATATTGGAGACACTTCAACCCTCGAGAACCCCTCATCAGTAGAATGCATTAGAGAGACATTAAGACCATCGGATTAGATTTAGAGTAAAAATATTTTTTTATTTTTATATAATATATTTTCTCTTTAGCATATAAATATATTTACTTTTGCAAAAATATATGTTGTATATCTGTATTATCATAGAACTATATACATCTCTTAAAGAATTTCCGTATATATCTAATTTATAGTATATATATCTTTTTCAATTCCGGGTATATATATGTCAAATAAATCGCAAGAGGATGGTATGATGGTGGGTGTTGGGGGGAGGCTTCCCCTAAATTATAGAAAAATTTTAAGACCAATTGGTAAAGTGGATATCGATATTGAGTTATGCAAGGGATGCCACTACTGCGTAGAATTCTGCCCAAACAAGGTGCTAATACCATCTGGGAGGGTTAATAAACAGGGTTATGAATACCCGATAGTCGATCCTAATAAAGAGAGGGATTGTGTAGCTTGCGGAATGTGTGAAAAGATATGCCCTGACTACTGTATCCGTGTAGAAGACTATATATATGTGCCTTTCGTGGGGTGAATTTCATTGGGTAGCAGAGACGGTATCTTGGAGCCTGGAACCTATTTTATGAGGGGGAATGATGCATGTGTGGAGGGTGCTTTAATTGCTGGATGTAGATTCTTCGGCGGCTATCCAATCACACCATCAAATGAGATATCTGCTCTAATGGCGAGGAAGCTTCCATTGATTGGGGGTGTATTCATTCAATTCGAGGATGAGATTGCCAGCATCATGGGTGTGATAGGTGCAGCGAATGCCGGTGTAAAAAGTATGACAGCTACCTCTGGACCAGGGTTTTCACTAATGCAGGAAGCAATAGGCCTAGCTTATATGATTGAAACTCCTATCGTCATTGTGAATGTTCAAAGGGGAGGGCCTTCAACTGGGTTACCTACTCAAGTCGGCCAAGGAGATTTCCTTCAAACACATTATGGTAGCCATGGAGACTACATGACCATTGTTTATCTACCGAATAGTCCCCAAGAAATGTTCGATATGATCATAAAGGCATTTAATGCAGCGTGGACATATAGAGTACCAACTATATTGTTATCGGATCAAATGGTTGGACATATGATTGAGAGAGTTGTTATTCCCTCTCTTGAGGACATATTAGTCGTTGATAGAGTTAAGCCGGATGTTGATCCAGAGAAATATCTCCCATTCGATAGTAAGTATCTTGTTCCACCCATGGCTGTAGCGGGAGAGGGGTATAGGGTACATCTTACCGGGTTGGCTCACGATGAACGTGGATACCCCACCACAAATCCTGAGACAGTCTCAAAACAATATGAGAGAATGGCGGAAAAGATTCGTAGGAACGAGGATAGGATTATTGAGTGGGAAGAGTATCTTACCCATGATGCTGAACTTATAATTGTGGCATTTGGGATAACATCCAGGTCAGCCCTAAAGGCCGTTAAAGATGCAAGGAGATTAGGCTATAGAGTTGGTCTATTTAGGTTGAAGACTGGGTGGCCTTTTCCATGGAAGCCTCTAACTAGGTTGGCTGAGCAAGGTTGTAGATTCTTAGTTGTGGAGATTAATGCTGGTCAAGTGGTTCGTATCGTCAGGGAATATATTCCAAATGAGCTGGTTTATCACCTTCCCTGGCATCCGGGGAGCGTACCTCCCCCAGAGATTATATTGAAAAAGATTAGGGAGGTGTTTAATGGATGAGTAGGGAGATATTGATAACCCCATCGATAGACGAGATAAAGTCATTAATGCGGGTTGAGCGCCTCCCCCATATATGGTGTCCATCTTGTGGGATAGGTATTGTTGCTAAGGCCTATGTTGAAGCTGTATTGAGGTCTAGCATTCCTCTCGATAAGCATGTAATTGTTTCTGGAATTGGTTGTTCGAGTAGGATGCCGGGATATATAAAATTAGATGGCTACCATGTGATACATGGAAGGGCGATTCCTTTCTCCGTCGGTTTGAAAAGTGTTAATCCGGAGCTTGAGGTGACTATATTTGCCGGTGATGGAGACCTAATAACGATTGGGGGAAACCATTTCATACATTCTATACGTAGGAATGATGACATCAATGTGATTATGATTAATAACTATATATATGGAATGACGGGGGGACAGTATGGTGGAACTACGCCACCAGGGTCGAGGACACTAACCTCACCATATGGTCATTTGGAGCATAATTTCAATATGCCTTTACTTGCCGCTACACTTGGGGCGCCTTATGTGGCTAGGTGGACCGTATTACATTACCGACAAATAGTGGATACATTATTAGAGATGTTTAATGTGGATGGTTTTGCATTCCTTGAGGTCATTTCTCCATGTATTGTGTATACAGATATGAATAGGATGGAGAGCATAGAATTCATGCGTGACCTAAGGAGAAGGGTTGTTATTGATAATGACGCCGATCTAAGTGATTTAAGTATCTCTATGGACCCGGATACTAGGATAGTGGTTGGGAAATTTGTGAATAGGGAGAGTGAGTCTTTTCAAACTAGGTACTATCGATTAATAAAGAAGTTAGGTGGTGATTTAGATGGATGAGACTAAGATAAGGTTAATTGGTGCCGGCGGCCATGGAATATTGACTCTGGGTAGGATTATTGGTGAGACTGCTGTAAAGAATGGTATGGAGGCCATAATGACCATCGGCTATAGCCCGGCGCGGAGGGGAGGATGGAGTAGAGCAGACCTTATCTTATCGGATGAGAAGATTGATTATCCAATATTCACTGAGTCCAATATATTGATTACGACGACGCAAGAGACCTATGATCTTGAACATAGGAATGTCATGGAAGGCGGTTTAATAATTTACGAGTCATCCCTCGTTAATCCAAAAATAGTAAATGATGTGCGTCAGGTTGGCGTCCAGGCTTTTGAGAATGCGTTGAAATTGGGCAATCGAGTCGTCGCTAATATCATTATTCTCGGTTTCGTAAATACGATATTGAAACTCTTTCCTGATGAAGCTCTATTGGAGGTTATTAAGTCTAGGGTTAAGGCGAGATATAGGGATCTAAATCTGAGGGCTTACAATGTTGGACGAAGAATCGCGATGGATATGGTTGGGGTGGTCTAGGGTTGAGTGACTCAGTTTTAATAGTGGGTGGTGGGATCGGGGGGATAAGGGCGGCATTAGACTTAGCAGAAGCTGGGGCAAAGGTGGTTATTGTCGATAAGGCCCCAGTTATTGGAGGTAGGATGGCTTTTCTGGACAAAACATTCCCAACCCTAGATTGCTCCATATGCATTGAGGGACCTCTAATTGGCAAAGTAATTAGACATCCAAATATTGAAGTATTTACCCTTGCTAAAGTCATTGGGGTTAGGGGGGAGCCAGGTAATTTTAATGTAACTATTTATCAGGAGCCCCGTTATGTGACAGATGACTGTACCAAGTGCGGTAAGTGTGAGGAGGTTTGCCCCGTCTCTGTATTATCCGAGTACGATGGTGGGAAGGGGATTAGCCTGAGGAAAGCTATATATATTCCATATCCCCAAGCAGAGCCTGGAATTTATACAGTCGATATCGACGCCTGCCTAAATACACCGCCAGGATATTTTCCATGTGATAGGTGTGTAAGAGTATGTGAACGTAACTGTATCGACTTCACTATGGGGGCAAAGCTTATCGAGAGGAGGGTCGGCTCAATAATCGTATCTACAGGCTATGACTTATATGATCCGTCTAATATACGTAGATATGGCTATGGAATAATACCAGATATATTGACAGGGCTAGAGTTCGATAGGATGCTTAATGCATCTGGACCAAGTGGTGGAGAGTTATTAAGGCCTAGTGACCATAAGCATGTCAAGAAGATTCTATTCATAAGTTGTGTAGGTAGCAGGGACCTGCATCATCTGGAATATTGTAGCGGCTTCTGCTGCATGTATACGTTGAAGCACGCAATACAGGCAAAGCAACATGGTGTCGAGAAGATAACCTGCCTATTTATGGATCTAAGGGCGTATGGGAAGGGGTTTGAGGAGTTTTACATAAGGGCGAAGAGAGAGGGTGTTAATATAGTTATTGGGAGGCCGTCAGAGATAAAATATGTCAATGGTGGAATTAAAGTTAGGTACGAGGATATCGATAAAGGAATGGTATTGGATGAAGATTATGACATGGTTGTCCTCGCCCCTGCAATAATACCGAGTTCGGGCAATAGAGAATTGGCTGAGGCATTAGGCTTAGAACTCGATGAGTATGGATTTATAAAAAGAGGCTTCGATGGGATGCCGATTTCTACATCTAGGAAAGGCATATATGTATGTGGATCCGCCTCTGGTCCCAAAGACATATCTGACACGGTTCAGGAAGCGAGTGCAGCGGCTATTAAGGCTTTATCACATTTAAATAAGTTATCCCCTAGTGTAGAGAAGTTTGAGGCTTCGATAGTTGGAACAGAGGAGCCTCGGATAGGGGTCTTTATATGTCATTGTGGAAGTAATATAGCTGGTGTCGTAAATATTGATGAGGTTTTGAAGAAGGTCAGGGAGGTTCCAGGAGTAGAATATGCGGAGGACCTAAAATTTGCTTGTTCGGCATCGTCCGTAGAATATATTGCAAAAATAATTAGGGAGAAAAAGCTAAATAGACTAGTCGTATCTGCATGTAGTCCCGCTACACATTTAGATGTATTCAGAACAGCTGCTAAGATTGCTGGATTAAATCCATATTTAGTGGAAATGGGGAATATTAGAAACCTCGACTCTTGGGTGCATTCAAAGGAACCCGATCGAGCGACCGAGAAAGCGATAGATTATACATTGGCAGCAATAGAGAGAAGTAAAAAACTGACTTCATTGGAGCCCATTAGGATAGAAGTAGTTAGGCGGATACTTGTTATTGGAGGTGGATTAGCCGGGTTATATGCATCTGCAGCGGCTGCAGAAGCTGGCATAGAGACCATACTCGTGGAGAAGGATGGTGAGTTAGGCGGCTTCATTAGGAATCTATATAAAGTAGCACCTTCTGGTATAAGTGCGGAGAAGCTTTTAGAAGATGCAATAGATTTAGTTAAGAGATCGGGTGTAAAGATTTATTTAAATACTGAGGTAGAATCGGTTGATGGTTATGCTGGGAGGTTTAATGTCAGGCTCTCGAATGGAGTAGATTTGGAAGTTGGTGCAATAATATTGGCTACGGGTATATCTCCATATACTCCAAAGGAACTATTGAGTAATGGAAAGATATTGACTAACTTGGATTTGGAGAGGTCCAAGTATAATATTGCTGGTAAGAATGTAGTTTTTATAGCTTGTGTTGGGTCTAGGGGTAATGGAAGAGGGTGTAGTAGATATTGCTGTGCATCCATGCTCCACCAAGCATTAGAGCTTAGGAGGAGAGGTAAGAATGTTGTAATAATATATAAGGATATTAGGACTTATACGAAGGAGGGGGAGAAGTTATATAGGGAGGCATTGAGGGAGGGCGTCCTGTTCCTTAGGGTAAACGCTGACAATCCGGTTGAGGACTCTGTCGATATCCAGGACGGTGGTGTAAGGGTTAAGGATCGGCTACTAGGAGAAGTCGTAGAGGTCCCTACAGATAAAATTGTTCTCGTACTAGGATTAAGGCCTAATATGGGTGTGAAGCAGATTGCGGATAAATTAAAATTATCCTTTGATAGAGAGGGTTTCCTAATGGAGTCTCATCCCAAACTCGGTCCAGCTGATAGCATGGTTCCAGGTGTATTTCTGGCTGGATCTGTCCAGGGACCTAAGATGATTGAGGAAACTATATCTCATGCTCTTGCAGCTGCCTCCAGAGCAGTTGCATTGTTAAGTAAAGGGTTTATAGAGCGTGAGCCTATTGTTGCAGAGATAATTCAGGAAAAATGTATTAAATGCGGTGCATGTATGAGGGCTTGTACATATGGTGCGATTAAGGGTGAGGTTAGGAAGTATATATATGTCGTGCCTGCTTTATGTGAGGGTTGCGGAAACTGTCTAGGCGAATGCCCAGTAGAGGCTATCAGGATGCCTGGATATAATGATGACGATATATTTAGGATGATGGAGGTCATGCTGCGGGAGGAGCCTATTAAGAAGCCAATAGCATTTACTTGTTACTGGTGTTCATATGCCGCTGCCGATAATGCTGGAATATTCAAGCTTCAGTATCCGTCTTCACCCAGGTTAATTAGGTTACCATGTAGTAGTAGGGTGAATTGGAGGCTAGTAAAGAAAGCCTTCCTATTGGGGGCACCGGCAGTCGCCATAACTGGTTGCAGAATTACGGAGGATGGCAGTGACTGCCACTACCAGCGGGCAAATAAGAACACATTGAAGCGTTATAAAAGTATGATACGCATAATCGAGAAGCAGGGAATAAGAGGTGAACGATTAATACTAAGTCTATTCGGCGCTCCTGAAGTCGATAAATTTATAGAGACTATGCGGAGGCTGGATGAGGTAGCTAAATCTGTTACACCCGAGGAGCTTAAATCGACTATTGAAAAGTTAAGTAAGGTGAAGTGATTGGGGGTGTAGATATTGATAAAGATTGATTTTGGTAAGAGGAATAAATTTGCTGAGGAATCCGAT
>WAJV01000004.1 GCA_015523725.1 Candidatus Geothermarchaeota archaeon | reverse complement strand
TTCCAATACTTTAGTTAATACACCTCTAAATATCTGTCCGGTAGGCTTATTAAAACTAGAATCCCTTAGTAAAGAACATTCCCAATAGTCAAGGATGGAGATCTTAATTAACTTATCCTCTATATACACATCTTTAATTATTCCCCACCCGAGACTTTGTAGAATCGGCTTAAGATTATCTAGGGCGTCTTCAATATCATGGGAGGAATATCCCCTAGGAGAAATATAGCTACTATAAATCGATTCACCAATTGCCTGCCCAATATGAAAGAGTAAGGCAGATGCTCCTTCTTCACCAAAATTGATTCTGAAATGATTCAGTAAACCATTTAATGAAGCTTTATCAAAAATAATTGCTCTAGAATTATCTAATAGAATGGGGAACAGAAGGTCTGCATAATGAAAATTCATAGATTCACCAGAGTATTTAGCATCTAGAATCAAGTCTTTATTATCCTTCAATTTCTTTATATATTCATCTGGACTGAATTTCTCTACATCGAAGACAGCACTTAAAAATATAAGAGATTTATCATCATCAACTCTAGTTCTAAATTCGTATATCACCCTAGCCCTAAATGAACCAATTAATCGATCAATATAAAAAACAGCCTCAGGATCGTTATATGTAATTATCTCAAAAGAATATAGATTCCTCAGTTTAGGAACTATCCACATCAGCTTTAATGGATATCTCCTTTGAGATAAAATCGTCATAAAGCTCTACCGATTCAAAATATCTATTATTAGTTTAATTATAACACAGTTAATATAAATTATTTGATAATTTCGTGTAATATCTAACCATTCAGCGAAATATGGAATTAAAATTATTTGTTAATTTTCTTTATAAGTATAGCAGTTGCACCCCCCATACCATGACAAATCGATGCCAGTCCCAAGGATCCCCCTTTATTCTCTAATACATTCAATAGTGTAACAATTATTCTAGCTCCACTAGCTCCCAAGGGATGACCTAGTGAGATAGCTCCACCAAAAATATTAAGCTTTTCTCTTGGCACCCCAAGCTTTCTTTCAAAAACCACGGTCGAGACGGCGAATGCCTCATTATTCTCAAAGTAATCTACATCATCTATAGATAAATTGGTCTTATCCAACAATTTTTCCACAGCTCCAATAGGTGCTTCAGGGAATCTCCATGTCTCAACACCATTTATAGCATATGACACTATCTCAGCCCTAGGCCTCAAACCGAGCCTATCTAGGGCCTCTTCACTAGCCAATAATAATGAGGCCGCGCCATCACTTATCTGGCTCGCCGTAGCAGGTGTATGTACTCCATCAGGGAAAATCGTTGGAAGCTTAGCCATTCTCTCAAGTGTAGTATCCGGCCTAATACCCTCATCCCTATCCAAAATAACTTTATCATCAACCTTAACTGGATAATATTCATTCTTAAAAAATCCCTTCTCAGTAGCCTCCCAAGCCCTCCTATGACTGGTTAATGCAATCTCCTCCAATTCATCTCGCTTAACACCAAGCTCTAAGGCAAGTTTATCGGCCTCCTGGGCCATAATCATTCCATTAAATGGATCTGTCAAACCCTCATAAACCAAGGAATCAATTATTGGTGTCTTCCTCTCATATAAGAGTTTAACACCCCATCTATATTCCCAAGGTATCAAGAAGGGGGACCTACTCATACTTTCCATGCCACCACTCACAACTATGTCAGCCTCCCCAGCCTTAATCATGTTATACCCAGTAATCACAGCAGCCATCCCACTAGCACAAACCATATCCACAGTCATGGCATCAATACTACTAGGTATACCCGCCTTAATCGCCGCCTGCCTAGCAGTATCCATTCCGAAACCATCTCTGATAACATGCCCCATCACAACAAAATCTATCGTATTTGGGTCCAAGTCATTCCTCCCAATCAACCATTTAATCGTTAATGCACCCAAATCCTGTGGACTGAAATGCATCAATGACCTCCCGAATTTCCCAATGGGTGTACGAATCGCATCTACTATATATACCCTACTCAATACCCCACTCACCCAAAAGAAACCGGATAAATTATTGAATATCCATATAAAGAGATAATATAGAATCAATTACTCATAACATAAAATATAGACACTATATTCTATACCCTATGGAATTTGCCGACCCTAAAGAAACCTCTTCCCCAGTTGTGAAGGGGAATTGGATTATTATGTATACTCCACCCCTTCTTCATATGAAAATATTCTGGGTCACTCCATGCCTTAACAACCCTACCTGCATAAAACACGACATCTTCAGCCTCAATAGATCCATAAACCCTACACTCCAATGCACCAATGGCGCTCCTGGGAATAGGTGCCTTAACAACCTCCCCAGGATCACTTGGTAATATAGCCAATTTATCCACATCCCATCCATGCTTACTCCCAACCTCATATATCAAATCTATCTTCTCAAAAGGCAACACATTAACAGTGAACTCGGAGTATTTACTGATTAATTCATATGTCCTACTCTCCACATCAACAGATAGGCCTACTAATGGAGGCTCCTCGGCTAACGGAGTCACCCAGCTAGCAGCCATGAGATTGGCTTCCTTACCAACAACGCCACTACCAATTACATAAGCAGGACGGGGATGAAGCAATAAATAAAATTTCTCTAAATCTATCGAGACCATGGCGACCATATGGACCGCCCCCAATTATATTCAATAAACTTTCAATAAACTATTTAT
Organism: Candidatus Geothermarchaeota archaeon; assembly: GCA_015523725.1. Lineage (GTDB taxonomy): Archaea > Thermoproteota > Nitrososphaeria > Geothermarchaeales > JDFR-13 > WAMZ01. The sequence goes on along the minus strand of WAJV01000004.1, from coordinate 44 downwards.
GAATCTTGATATTCTATCCATAGCCTCATCAATTATATCTATGG
>WAJV01000003.1 GCA_015523725.1 Candidatus Geothermarchaeota archaeon | reverse complement strand
GATGAGTAGGTTACATATAGCAGGGGTAGAGAAAATAGTTAGCTTGAATAGTTCATCAAGTAATTTAAATACGTTTGGGAATGGGTTTAGTTCATTATATGGCTTGCTTGGCTCCAAACCATATGAAGATAATCCTGAGTATTTTGAGTGGATAAAGGTGGATTCTGATGTATGGCCTCAAAATGGTTACGGAAGGATCCCTATTTCATATATTAATGCGTCTAGCGCCTCGTATGGATATATTTCATGTTCAATATATTCTACCTCATCTATTAAATTCAATGTTGGATATGCTTTAGACATATATTCGAGTTCAATTTCTTATAGGGCTGGTGGCAATTTATGGTCTGCCTCAGCTGTATTTGGTAATACTTATATTGTTTATCCGAATGGGGGTGGAGCAGGCTATATTTATATTCTGGGTAGGGTTGAGGGAGCATTATATCAAATGACTTATCGTACGGTGGATCAATAGATTTACTATGATGAATATCAGTATGATGTTGCTGTGATTGATGTCCAGGTTGATGATAATGGCCATATATTAGGGGGTAATGACATTGGTCTCCCACCTCAAATCCCAGATATACTTGATGGTTATAGTGAATTACTATATAATTCTGAATTAGGAACGGGTTCTTCGCAGCCTGCCTATACCGTTTATAGTATAGATTTTGTAAATACTATAGCTGCTGGTGATACTTCATGGATTAATATAGGCCTACCTCTCGGCTCTATTATTGCATGGGCCTTCGGGCCTGAGGCTGCTATCCCCACAGATATATTGATAAATATTGCAGGGTCTATATCTAGTTCTTCATTAACCTTCTCCCTTTCTTATGCTGGATATGATGCTCTATCCAATTATATGGTATATCTCTATATTAGGGTTGGTGAGGTGGAGTATTTGATGTCTAATGGTTTGAATGGCCATATTCCATTGATGGCGATTCGTTTATATGCATATCCAAATTACCCTGGAGGCCCTCACTAAAACCTTGAATGGATACTTCTTGAGGTATTAAGCATTTATTAGATAGTTTTTTTATATATTGCTTTTTATTAGGTGATTCCCATGTCCTCGGTTGAGGAGAAGGTTTTGGAGGCTTTCGTCTCAGCTGGTAAGCCCCTTAGGCCCGGCGATGTCGTTAAAATGACTGGGTTGGATAAGAAGGTTGTTCAGAAGGCCATCAGTAAGTTAAAGAAGGAGGGAAAGCTAATATCGCCTAAAAGATGTTATTATGCTCCAGCCTAAATTTTTTATCCTTTTTTCTAATAAATATATGATTTAATTATTTTACTCTCTATTCTTCTGAGTATTTCTGATAATGCCCCCTTACTCATGTTAAGTTTGTTCGCCAATTGAGTCAGGGTAATTCTTCTTGGATAGTCATAATATCCCTCCGATATTGCTTTAATTAATACTTCTCTTTGCCTCTTTGTTAACTCGGAGTCTTTAGCTTTCCTTATCATCGCTGTAAGACCTCTTCTTCTTAGCTTACTCATTAACTCAATAATATCAATATCGTCCTCCAGTGGAGCGTCCCATTGTGCATATCCACATGATACATTAACGGGTGTTGTGGGTATTGCACCGGATTTTATAAAATCCTCTGTTAGTGGACAATTACACAATACTTTTATAGTGGAAGTGTAATCACCATCTTTATAGGTTTTTATATTATATACGTTTTCATGATTTTTTATATATCTTATATGCTCCAAACCCAAATCTTTTATGAAAGCCCTTGCTGTACAAAAGCCATCGAAGTTGATTAATGAATATATCTTAATTTCTAAGTTGGGGTACTTTCTTGATAGGTCTCCAACCCAGCATCCCTTGGGTAATTTATGGATCAGTCTGTACATCAAAAAATATTTCCTCTATTTAGCATGATATATAATAGTCTATATGAAATATGAACATGTTCGCATTATCAATATCTATATACCTTATAAATTCTATTCGTGTATGAGAACGTTATTAAAATTATTAATTGGTATTTCAGTGACACTATTTACATTCAGCCTCATAGTAGCAGCAGTATATTCACAGTTGCCTAGTGATGCGGAGGCAGGCCTAAAATATTTCAATGGTGATGTTGCTTTTAAGAATGGGGGGCCTGCATGTATATCTTGCCATTCGATTTCTGCACTTGATGTTTCGGGAGGCTCTGTAGGGCCGGATTTAAGTAGGGTATTGGAGAAGGGTAAGTTCACTAATTTCGGTGGCGATGTCACTAAGTTGAAGGAGTATTTATCCTCGCCAACCACTCCTACTATGAAGGGCGTTTGGTCTGCAGCTCCGTTGACGAGTGAAGAAGTAAATGCACTCGCATCTTTATTGGAATATGCTTTTAGTCAAGCGCCTGCTGGGCCTAGTATTGAGTATGGGCCTCCTATATATGAGTTTCTATTCGTCACTGCGGCTGTCGCCGGATTGGTCGTTGCTCTATTAGCATATATATTCGTTTTAAGGAGGGGTGGTTAGGTTGAGTGGTATACCTTTGAGCCGGGTGGGTAAATATATGGTTATCGCCTCGATTATACTTGTGATTATTTTAACTATACTCTCTTTTGTTCCGCCTAGGAATCCAGATCCATCTACTATTACATTTAATGGTAAATCGGCTGTAGATGGTTGGAGGGTTGCTCAAGACTATGATTGTATGGGGTGTCACACTATTGTGGGTAATGGCGCGTATTTTGCACCGGATTTAACGAAGGTTTTTGATGAGCATGGTCCAGCTTGGGTGAGGGCGTTTCTCGATAATCCTGCTAATTTCCCGACAGCGGGAGCGGTTAAAAGGTATCTTCCAGAGGGGGTTTCTTTGGATGATTACTTTTCTCAGTATCCTGAATCAAGGGAGATGGTTGAGGAATATGGAGGTAAGTCTACTTATATGCCATTTATGCAGTTTAGCAGCGAGGAGAAGGATGCGTTGACAGCTTGGCTTAAATATTTGAGTGAAATAAATACTAATGGTTGGCCCCCTAGGCCTGAGAACGGGTTCTCTTTCGCTGGGTCTTTCGAAGAGAATATTGA
>WAJV01000002.1 GCA_015523725.1 Candidatus Geothermarchaeota archaeon | reverse complement strand
CATTATTGAGATGGGTACATGTAAAGTATGTGGAACAGATTATCCTGAACTGATTGATATATATATCTGTAGAGACTGTATTTTAAAAAATAAAAATGTAATAAATAGCATATATAGTGTTCATTCTGAATGGAGGAAGAAAGTTAAATTACCAGAATATGTCCCTAAAGCGATTAATGGGATAAAATGCAGTTATTGTGTTAATGAATGCATTATAGACTGGGGTAGAGCAGGGTATTGTGGTATAATCTATAATTTTAATGGTAAATTATCGACTAGATATGGCGGGTTTAGCTTAACAAAATTATACTATTATTTTGATCCAATACCTACCAATTGTGTGGCAGCCCATATCTGCCCTGCATCCACTGGAGCAGGTTATCCAAAATATGCTTTAAATAAAAGCGGTGAGACTGGTTATTATAACTTGGCAGTATTTTTCTTTGGATGCAACCTAGATTGTGTATTCTGTCAAAATATTGAGCATAAGTATATAGTCGGACCTAATATTGCATTAGGAGATGTTTACAGTGTTAAACATCTTTTTAGAGAGGCCATGAATGATAAAGTTACATGCATATGCTTCTTTGGCGGTGATCCGGCTCCAAACATTATTTATTCCCTAAAATTATCTAGAATGATTTTGGAATCGGCTCAGGAGAAGGGTATTGTGAAGAGGATTTGTTGGGAGACTAATGGCCTCGAGAATCCGAATCTATTAAGAAGGATGGCTAAATATAGTTTCCTAAGTGGAGGTATTATTAAAATAGATTGGAAAGCTTATTCTCCTAGGATCTACTCTGCATTGACTGGAGTTGATGGAGAGAAGGCTGTCGATAGAGTTAAGAAGAATATTGAGATATGCCTATATAGTGAGGAATGGGATAGAGGGTTTCCTTTATTGGTAGTTAGTATGCTAATCGTCCCCCATTATATTAATGAGGAGGAGGTATCCGGAGTAGCAGGTTATCTAGCCAGCCTAAATGAAGAGATCCCACTGGTGCTATTGGCCTTCGCACCCCATCATTTGATGAGGAACACTAGACCCACAAGCAGAATACATATGATGCGTTGTTATGAAGCGGCTAAACAAGCTGGCTTAAAAAATGTTTATATTGGAAATGTCTGGCTACTTCGTTAAACAAATTCCCTAGATTCAATTAATTCGTTGAGACTCCTCATAGCCTCGATTAATAATTCATGATTGTGGTGGCCTAGCGATATTCTTAAGCCTGATGGCATATAGAAATAGCTCGTAGGTGTTAATAGAACTCCCCTAGTTTGGAGAAGCTTTTCTGCTAACGATTTATCATCGATTCCATCCCTGTAAAGTACAGCTATGGGCATAAAACTATTGTAAATTATATGGAAGTATTTATTCATCTTGTCTAACTGAGAATAATTCATTTTTATTATTGATAAGTTTCTCTTATAAAAATAATCTATATTTGGGATTATGTAATTTATGATCCATTTACCTCCAATTGGAGGAGGTGAGATTAGGTCTCTAACCACTTGGATACGCCTAATATTTTCTTTATCCGCTATAATCCATCCAATTTTATGATCCAATATGCTGAAGAATTTACTCGTACTCATTATGAGGATGGTTCCAGATACATACTCAAATTTCTTATTTACAAATGGCTTGAAGATCTCGTCTACAACCACTAGTTTATTCCCAATTATATCTCTTATAGATATATATTCTCCAGTTGGATTATTAGGATTGACTAATGACAATAATTTATTTTTTGACTCTAAAGGAGATTCTATGAAATTAACTTTCATACCTAGCATTCTAGCTTGATCGATTATGGGTGGATAGGTAGGTATCGGTATATCAATAACATCTTGTTTAAATGCTGCTAAGACGAGGAACATGGCCTCCTGCGCCCCATGAGTGAAGATTATATTGTCCTTTGAGACGCCATATAAATCAGCCAATAACTCCTTAGGATCGCCGTCAGTCCTTTCTAGCTCCTCTATTGATGCTATGGGCTCCATGCCGCTTCCAGATAAGTTTATATTAGCCTCTTGTTCCTCCCACTCAAATAATTCAACCAATTAAATCCCCCCTAAAAATTTTAAGACTAGGCTTATCAAGATACCAGTTAGGACTGAGATAACTACGTTTATATTGAACCTCCTATGCGCCTCCAGTAAAAGGTCGCCGGTGCCTACATAGAGAAAAACACCGCCTACAAAGGCTATTATCTTCGGGTATATTGACTGGGGTATATATATAGATATCAATGCCCCCACTGGATACATTATCCCTGCCAGTGCTAATACCATCATAATGTATGTATGTGGCTTCATCAATTGTTTTAGAATATATGATGATGTGAATGCCTGTGGAACCTCATGCACCACAACGGCAATCGTTAACATTAATCCTAGCCATATATTTATATTTGCTGCAACAGCTATACCTAATCCATCTACAACATTGTCTAAGGCCATACCGAAGACACTGAGCGGGGTCAACTGATGTACCTCACACTCCTCTTCACCACAGGCATGTAGCATTGTTAGCTTCTCTACCACATAGAATAAGATGAATCCAAGAAGTAGGTATGTATAGTTTTCTTCAACAACTCCCTCTGGTATTAACTCGATAAGGGCGGCTGCAGTCACGATTCCAGCTGAGAGAGCCACAAAATACCTAGTCGATACCTTCCTCAATCTTCCCCTGTATAATAATCCTACAGCCATGTCGGATATGAATGGAATAAATGAAAATATTAGGTACCACATCCTAATTCAATAAATGCATAGAAGCTATTATTTAATATATTAAATATACATAAAGTTTATAGAAATCACTTTTTTATCAATTTCTCCACTGTCACTGTATCCAATTTACTAATTTCGTATAGCTCCCCTTCCTTATCGACTTTATAATATTTCTTTATATATTTGGGTACATCAATCTCCTCCATCGACTTAATCTGCTCAATATATCTATTTATATACTCCCTTTCTTCTGGATATCTATCGACAATATCAGTATACATGGCTCCATAAATTTTCTCTAGATGCTTCTTATATAATTTATCTGAATCTGGAGATATAATTAGATAATCGCCTGGCCTGGTTTTACATAATTTTTCTAATGCCGCAAATAGCATGGATGTAGATGGACCGACATGTAGACCCTTCATATTCAATATAGCCATCCACCTATATGCATCGACATCATCTATCGTCAATATTCTTCCACCTAGAGATGGTGAGTATATCTCTGGATTCCATTCACATTCACCGACGATGTGATGCACCCCAGGAATATGGTGTTTATGTGGCGGTTGAACACCAATTACTTCTTTAGCTAATTTTTCAATTTTATTTCCTAAAGATACACCCATATATGTTCCTGTGCTACCCAATGCGACTAGGATATAGTCTAGTTTATCAAATTTATCACTGATCTCCCTCCATGTTAGGAAGAGGTGGGAAAGAGCATTTTGCCAACCGATGTACTGGTCTATATTTACTAATTTATACCTATATCTCTCTGCTAAACTTCTAGTGTAAAAAACTGTGGTCTCCCGTGGACACATATCAAACTCCTCGGTTATATGTATAACATCGACACCCAACGCCCTCAATGCATCAACATTATCCTTCGGTATCCCAGGGGGTGTCACCGCAATAAGGTCATAACCATATTCCAGTGCCTTAACCCCTAGATTCAAAACAAAATTACCCGATGATGCCGATATTAACTTCACACCCTCTCTTATAACTCCTTTCCTATATAGGTCATGGAACAAATAGAAGGCAGGTTTCCTCTTTATATTCCAAAGAATATCGTTTGAATAGAAGTCATGCTCATATTTTAAGTAGATTCTCGTATCCTTAACATCTAAAGCATCTACTTCTACGATCTTATGCGGCTTTAGGTAGTCTTTTGACAGTTCCTCTATAATACTCATAATAAATATAATATTGTTATATAACACAGTTATAAAATTTCAACTAAATAAAGGGAATATCAATATAGACTTACGAATAAATATATTTTATTAAGGCATGGTTTAAGATTGTAAAACGAGGTGCTAATTGATTATAATGATTCCTTTGGGTAAATATAGTATACATTATAAACCACTCGTGCTATATTAAGTGTGGTGAGTATAATATGAGTAAAATAGTTGTTATAGGAGGTTCAGCTGCCGGAATGGCGGCGGCTGCTAAGGCTAAGAGAATGGACCCTAGTAGTGAAGTAATAGTTTTTGAGAGGAGTGGATATGTATCATATGCACCATGTGGGATTCCTTATTATGTAGAAGGATTGGTTCGGGATATTGATGAATTAGTATATTATAAGTTGGATTATTTTAGAGAGAAGAGGGGGATAGATGTAAGGATTCACCACAATGTTACTGATGTAGATGTGGATAAGAGGATAGTATATGTCGATGATCTTAAAAATAATAGGAGCTACAAAGTCGCATATGATAAATTGATGGTTGCAACTGGAGGCATGGCTATTAAACCTCCGATAGACGGGGTTGATCTCGACGGGATACATACTATACGGACGTTGGAGGATGGTGAGTCACTTAGAAAGGATGTTCTTAAATCCGATGTAGTAGGCATTGTTGGCGGGGGATATATTGGTATTGAGGTTGCTGAGGCGGTAGCTAGTATTGGTAAGAAGACCATTCTCTTCGAGATGCTCGACCACTTGATGCCGAATTTCGATAAAGAGCCGGCTGAACCAATTAAAGAAGAATTGGTGAAGCATGGTGTAGATGTCCATCTTGGTGAAAAGGTGGTGGAGTTTACTGGTAATGGCAAGGTAAGGAAAGTAGTTACGGATAAGGGAAGTTATGATGTGGATACAGTTTTAATGGCGGTGGGTGTGAGGCCAAATGTATCCTTAGCAAAGAGTATGGGTATTGAATTGGGTGTGACTGGTGCAATCAAGGTTGATAAACATATGAAGACTAATATTGAGGATATATTTGCTGGAGGCGATAATAGTGAGACAATTAACTTAGTTACGGGAAAACCTACATATGTACCGTTGGCACCCGCTGCAAATAAGATGGGTAGAGTGGCTGGAGAGAACATGGTGGGAGGGAACGCCGTATTCCCAGGGGTTTTAGGGACCGCGGTAACTAAGGCATTTGATTTAGAGATAGGTAAAGTCGGTTTGTCGTTAAGAGAGGCTTTAGATAATGGTTTTGACGCGGTGGCTGTAGATATTACTCATGGAGCTAAGAGTCACTATTACCCAGGCTTTACAAAGCTAAACCTCCGATTAGTAGCGGATAGAAAAAGTCATCGGATATTGGGTGGGCAGTTAACAGGTTATTATGGTGTATTGGCTAGAGTAGATACTTTAGCAGCTGCCATTACGGCCAACATGACTACTGATCAGTTGAAGATGCTGGATTTGGCATATGCACCGCCATTCGCACCTGTATGGGATATTTTAATAGTTGCTGCGAATGTTATCGAGAAGAAGTATTGATTATTTATTAAACCAGTATAATAGTTATAGCTAGTACAATCAATGCCGCTGAATACACTATTCTTTTATTAATAATCTCGATCTCCCTATTCACTAAATAAGATAGGAAGATGGTCATTAATGGATTGATTGAGAATACGATTCCAAGTATACTTACTTCAATTAGATTGAGTGATAGATATCTAAATAATTGACCGAGGTTAACAAGAACCCCGTTCAATAGAATATATATAAATTTTTTCAGGTCTAAGCTAAATATTTCCGACCTATACTTATAATCACCCATCAAACCCAAAAGGAAGGGTAAGGCAGTTGAATATGATATTAAAACTCCAGTGATAGGAGTATTATTTATTAGTAGGGCTTTTCTAACGATTAATGATGATGCCGCGAATACAAACGCTGTAGTTAAGGCCAATGGGAAACCTTTCCTAAACTCATCTATCTCGATATTACCCTTAGCCATTAAATATATTCCTAATGAAACGATCAATAATCCAAATACCTTATTAATAGTTAATAATTCTCCCAATAATGGGATAGCCAATATCGCTGAAAGTACGTTGCTACTTGACATTATAGGATATGAGGCAGATGAACCCATATAATGAATAGAGTAATATAGAATAAAACGACCAATGACGAAATGTACTATCCCGGCCGCCATAAATAAGGCGGCGGCTTCCGGCGAAATATCATAATACATACCACTATTGGATATGTTTAATGCAAGGATATACATTGGGAGGCCTATTATAACTGAGATCAATACTGTTATATAGACGCCGCCTCCATAAACACCTCTCCGAGTTGTTACACCGCTTGAGGCGAAAAATAGTGATGATAGGAATGCTATCATTACACCTATATATAGTTGACTAGCCACCCTATACACCTTTAACCCTATTCAATTCCTCTACAATCTCTTTAAATATATTGCTCCACATCTCCCAAGTTAACCTTCCAGTCTGCGTATTCTGCCTACTTGGGTGATATGATACAAATAATATGAATTTTGTCCCCTTAACTAAATATTTCGCTCCATGCCTAAATTTTATACCTTTGACATCTAGATCGTGGTATAGACTTTTCAACGCCTTAAGCGTCCAGTTGAAACTTATATGTCCAAGCGTTAGAATAATCCTGATGTTTTTCAGCAACTTTATCTCCTTAACTAGATATTCTTGACAATTAATTAGCTCGTCTCTTATTGGCCTATTCTTTGGTGGGGCGCATCTAACGACAGCGGTTATATATGCATCCTTTAACTCTAATCCATCAAATCTATTTATTGAGTATGGTTGGTTAGCAAAACCATATTCATATAATACCTTAATTAACCAATCTCCCGATGAATCGCCTGTAAACATTCTCCCAGTCCTATTTCCACCATGGGCAGCCGGAGCTAAACCAATTATCAGTAGGTGGGCATTTATATCACCGAACCCAGTTAACGGCCGCCCCCAATACTCCCACTCCCTAAATCTTCTCACCTTCTTTATAGC
>WAJV01000001.1 GCA_015523725.1 Candidatus Geothermarchaeota archaeon | reverse complement strand
TATAATACCTGAACCGCCTGACAGAGGTGGTGCTTGGAGGACTTTATTTATTGGAAAAACTGATGAGCATGGAGTATATATTGAGCGTAATTTAACAAGTGTTAGGAACGTAATGAATGAGTGGATAAGTTACTTGGGTGATGATGCTGCATCATCCTATCCACATATAGTACTACTATTGACATATAATTCATCAAATGGATTATATATCGATCAAGCGTCAATAGGATTAAATCCAATTGAAATTCAAATGGGGAAATCATATTCATTAACCAAGACTATGCATATAAATAGAAGGCCCGACGCACCTAGCCATCCAAGGATAATTAAAACGAGTACCATAAGTGAAGAAAACAAAAGAGGATTGAATAGGGATTTGGACAAATTATCTTATTTACCCCCATCGAAGCCATCTGAAATAAGTCCTTATCATATATGGATCTTGGTGGATAGTTATATTTGGCCAAGTAATGGTTATGGGAAGATACCAGTGGCATGGATTGAATCATCAAGTTCATTTGGAAGTCTAAGCGCCATGATCTTTACAACATCTAGTGTAGAATTTAATATAGGATATGCAGTAGAGTCTTCGGGAACAACATTTAAAGCTGGGGCAACATTATGGAGCACTATCAAACACTTTGCGCAATCCTATGAATTTCCAGAGCAAGGTACTACTGGATATATTTATATAAAAGGCAAGATTGAAGCAGCAAGATATCAATTAGTTGAATTGGATGAATATGGCAATATAATACATTATTTTGATATGTACCAAGATTGTGTGGCTATAGTAGACATTAATTCGTATGGTTCTGAAATACTTGGTGGCCTCCAAGATGGTTTACCCCCTCGGATCAATTATATCGATGATAATTTCCTCTATGAATACTATGAGCATAACTTTGGAACTGGGAATATTTACGGTGACTATGCATACCACATACTTTCTGATGATTTTGTAGATACCTACGCTGCGTCGGATACTGAATGGATGGATTTTGCAGTGGCAGCTGGAGCGATACTTCTATGGGTATCAGGAGGAGGTCCGGTTGCAGGTATTGCTACTGGTATATTAGGACATCTTGTCGCATCAATTACTTCTTCTCTCCAAGTCTCGTATGTTACTGTGGACTATGATTCCTATACTAATTATGATATTTATGTATATGTTAGAGTAGGTTCCGTAACCTATGTAATGAGTAATGGGCAGGATGGAACCATACCACTTATGGGAATAAAAATAATCGCCTATCCACAATATCCTGGCGGACCAAGCGCCCACTAAATCACATCCAATTTAATATAAATTAAACTATTTTATTCGTATATCGGGAATATGTGAACTAGTATATCTACAACCATATTATAGTTCTTTATTAAGATTCTGTAAATAGCGACGTACTCCTTAGCCTGAGGACAAGGATTACTAATTCTCGTCTAATTCCTATCTTGACTGATTCAATGACTCCAAACACTCTCCTTATAACCCCTCATGTATCTTATGCTTTTTATTAATCTGAAACTCTGAGGGTACTATATTGAGACTGCTTCTTGAGTATTCTCTTTGGCGAATATGCTGTATAGTCTAGATAGATTTATGAGAAGGTATAATAAGTAGATTAGTGCGCCGTAGATGTATATGAATACTATGATTATGTTCGCTAATACACCACATACAAATATTATCTTTGCGGCCCCAGCCCTATATTCCCTCTTCCAATAGAGTAGGCTAAGGTATAGGGATAACATAATTAAATTGAAGGCTATGACTAGCATCATGCCAATATTGTCGCCTAATCCCCTCCAATCCCCAGTCATAAAACCATAGATCAGATAAGGTATCTCCACAATATACACTTCAAAGGGCAGGGTATAGGCGTAGCCAGAGCCACTGAGAATATACCAATAATAGACGTCACCTATCTCATGGAAGGGGTGGCGGAATACAGCCCACAATCCAAGTAATGCTACTGTTAGGAACATCAACTTACTCGATATACCAGCATACAAGTCTATCTCACCAATATCTAGGTATCTACCCCTAAGAGACAACATAAGCAGCCAGAAAATAAATGGACTATGCAGAAAAAGCATTTCATACAAAGCACCACCAACACTCAAACTAAGAAGAATAAAAAAGAAAAGAGGAATGAATAGGCTAAGCAGAAGCAACAAACCATGTAAAAATAATCCTTTTTTCCTCGCCATACCTTACCATTAATTTTATTTGGCTGTAAAGTTTAAAAAGGGCTTCGATGTCCTTTAAGGCCTATTAATGGGGCTTTGAGTCTTCATAATTAACTAAAGTCGTAGAAAGAACCCTCGCTTATATTTATTTCTGCCACTACGTTAATGGAGGGATCGAATAATGGGGTTTACAGTTTTCATTGATTTGAGTTATATTCTCTTGGATTCTCTTAGAGATGCCCAATTCCATATGAATGGCATTGCCCTAAACATACGTAATATGGGTTTCACATTAATTATAGATGGATATTGTTTAAAATACATAGAGTATAGTGCAAAAGAAAACAGTCTAATATTGGAGACCCCATCAGTCTCTCTACTAGACCTAGTAGATGAATCGTATCCTTCTGGATGATAGGATTATGAGGAAGTATAGGTCTTATTCTTATGATGAGTATTTAAGGGCTATGGAGCTGTTGAAGGACCATGGCCCAACAGAAGTATGCAAGATTCTTGGCTGGCCGACAACAAAAAAGAGTCTGTTGCATTATTGGAAATATCGGAAACATAAGCCTCCAACAGCAAGGTGGCGGCCAGAACCCTCAAAGGAACTAGCATACATAATCGGGGTGCTTCACGGGGATGGATGTATTAAAATACATAGCCATCATTATGATATTAAACTGAATACTATAGACTATGAATTTGCAGACAAGTTTTCAAGAGCGTTGGCTAAGCTATTAACCAAAAACGTGGTGAAGCCGGTCTGGATAGGGATACAGAGAGGCAGAAACTATGGATGGGAAGTAACTTATAGCTCCAAAGCATTCTATACATGGTACAGGAAACAGACTCTAGAGACACTAAAGCCCTACATTGAACATAATAAGGATACAGTTAGACATTTCTTGAGGGGATTATATGACAGCGATGGAAGCAACTATAGATGTAAAAAAATAGTCCTATTTAACAGCAATATAGAGCTACTACATTATGTACAATATTTACTAATGAAATACTTCACTGTCATCGCCACCGGACCATATCTCAACTTTAGGGCAGGGAGAGTTTCAGTTAAAAAGAATGGGGAGAAAATCAAGACAAACTATGATATCTACTCTATAGCTATCTACAGAAAACTGCATGTAAATAGATTCCTAAACGAAATAGGGTTCAGCATAACCGAGAAACAACTAGGCTTAGCAAGAAGAAGATAGTATCATCCAGACTTCATTAATATCTATAGACCAAAAAGACTCCACGTTTCTTCATAATTTTTATAAAAATTATATATTCCATGCCGGGGGCGGGACTTGAACCCGCGACCTCCGGATGTCTGCTTCCCCCTTTCGGGGGGATTATGAGTCCGGCCTCGGAGGGTTTTTCTGCTCCGCCGCTGAGCTACCCCGGCGTCTATATTGTATTTTTGTGTTTTGGTTTTATTTATAGTTTTTTGTTTGTTTTTTGGTTTGGGGGGATGATGAACTGGAGCAGTTATGATTGTTTGGTGATTGGTTTTTGGTCCCTCTGACCCTTTTTTTATGGGGGTTTGGTTTGGCATGGTTTTGTGTGTAGTGTGTTTGTGCAGTAGTCTAGTGTTAGTTTGAGGTTTTTTATGGCTTGTGTTCCGATTACTATTTCTGTTAGGTTTTTTATTGTTTCTATGTATCCTTCTCGGCTTTGGTTTATTTGGGTTAGGATTATTTTTCCGTAGAATCCTTCTGAGGTTATTGTTTCTCCGTTGGGTAGGATTAGTTGTCTTTTTATTGTTTTTAGTTGGTTGAATCCTAGGTGGTTGAATATGTCTTCTGGTATTAGTAGGAATCCTTCGTATCCTGTGTCGATAACCGCTATTACAGCTCCTTCCTTCGGGTATGTCTTCTTTAGGAGGGGGTTTTCTATCATTATCTCAATTACCGGTGTTCTGTCAACTATTTGAGGCGTCATCTCTATTTCATCCTGTATCCTATTCTGGCTCTTGGTTTGATGTCTTCAGTGGCCAGTATTCTCACTTCCCTTGGATCCACTCCTCTTTGATTTAGTTTCTCGGCTAGTTCTTCTAGGGAGGAGGCCTCGGTTATCAATTTATTGTTCTTGTAGGCTCGGTATATGGTTTGCTTTTCTGTATATTGTTTTCTTGCTGCCAATTTTTCTATAGCTGTCTCTATTACCTTTGATAGTGCTCCTTTTTTGTTTCCATACATTTCTCTAGCTAGTTTCCTTAGAGTTCTCTCAACTTCGTCGTTTAATGATACGGTTATTAGACCCATGTAAATAAAATATATTTAATTATTATTTAAATGGTTTTCGCTATGTTTTATTTGTGTATAGCTATTACTGTTATATATAATGTTTGTTTTTATATTGGTTGTTTTTGTTAAGATATAAATATAGGGTTTGGGGGTTATTTGAATTAGTTGTTGAGTAGGGTGTGTTGATGTGGTTAGTGTTAAGGATGTGCCTGCTGATGTGTTTATCTCGGAGTTGAGTAAGCTTATTAAGAGTGAGGTTGAGTCTATTAAGCCTCCGGAGTGGAGTCTATGGGTTAAGACAGGTGTCTCTAGAGAGAGGCCTCCGGATGACCCTGATTGGTGGTATAAGAGGGCTGCCTCTATTTTGCGTAAGCTGTATTTGAAGGGCCCCCTAGGCGTCGATGATCTTAGGTTGATGTATGGAGGCCGTAAGGATAGGGGTGTTAGGCCTGAGCATTTTTATAGGGGTGGCGGTTCTATTATTAGGAAGATCTTGCAGCAGTTGGAGGAGGCTGGTTTGGTTGAGAAGACCCCTATGGGCAGGGTTTTAACCCCTAAGGGTAGGGGGTTATTGGATAAGTTGGCTGCCTCCATTAGGAAGAAGCTTGATATTAAGCCTTGGTATGAGGAATATGTGGGGTGAATGTGGTTGAGTTATTGGGGGCAGGGACAGCCTTCGAAGGATGAGTCTGAGAAGCGTGAAGAGGAGATTAAGCGTCAACTATTGCTTAGGCAGTTTCTAACTCCAGAGGCTAGGGAGAGGTTGAGACGCGTCTCCCTAGTTAAGCCTGATTTGGCTAGGCGTGTTGAGGATATTATTATTCAGCTTGGTGTACAGGGTAGGCTAGATCATTTAGTTACTGATAGTGAGTTGAAGAGTATTTTGGCTAAGGTTCAGTCTAGGAAGGAGTTTAGGATTAGGGGGTTATAGATATGGCTAGGGTTAAGACGTTGGCGTTTAAGAGGCGTTTGGCGGCTGCATATAAAAGTAATAAGAGTGTACCGGTTTGGGTTATAGCCCGGACTAATGGTAGGGTTAGGACGACTCCTAGTAGGAGGAATTGGAGGAGGACTAGGCTTAAATTTAGGACTAAACGCTTCTTTAAGTGATTCTGGGGGGTGAACCTGGTTTGTCTAAGGAATCTGATGAGGTTATTGAGGAGAAGCGGGAATCGGAGGCCGAGGAAGAAGAGGATATTTTATATAAATATGTTGAAGAGGGTACTAGGATCCTGGAGGAGCGGGAGTATATTGTACCATTGTATAAGGCATTTAGGTATAAACGTGGGTTACATAGGGCTAAAAAGGCAGTTAATTTCCTCAGGAGTTTTATGGAGCGTCATATGAAGGATCCTAATATAAGGATCTCTGAGGAGGTAAATGAAATTATTTGGGGTAGGGGTATTAGGAATCCGCCTAGGAGGGTTAAGGTCAGGGTTGTGAAGACGGAGGATGCTGGTGTCTGGATTCTCCCCCCGAAGAAATAGTTTCATGGCTGGTGGCATAATTAAATATGACTTTACTTAGGATGAAGGTGTTTGGAGGGGATAATGTAGGCCTATATATCAAGGCTTCAAACAAATTTTTTCTATATCATTCCAGTATGGATAGTAAGAGGGTTAAGGTGGCTGAGAAGGCTTTAGGTGTAGTGGGTGTCCCGGTTAAACTAGTCTCTTCCCTAATACTCTCCCCTTTTATAGTATGTAATAGTAATGGTGTGATTATACCTAGGTTATGGGAGGATTATGCGGTCGATGAATTAACTAAGTCCCTCGATGAATTGGGGATTAACTATAGTATAGTTAATTTTAAGTTTAATACGTTTGGGAACCTTGTCTTAGCCAATGACTATGGCGCCGTGGCGTCTCCATTGATCGCCCCAAGTATTAGAAGGATAATTGCAGATACTCTTGATGTTGAGGTGGCCTCTACAACAATCGGTAGATTCTCATATATTGGTTCATTGGGTGTGGCTAATAATAAGGGAGGTGTGTTTTCATCAGTTATTAAGGAGGATGAGGCTAAATTAATTAGTGATGTATTAAATATATCGGTTTATAATGGTTCGGTTAATGGGGGGGTTGAATTCATATCGTCCGGGTTGGTGGCTAATGATTATGGGGCCTTGGTGGGTACATCCACCACTGGTAGGGAGTTAATGGTTATTACTCAAGCGCTTGAGGTGGGTTAGTTGAGTAGGGAGGAGTTGGCTGTCTTGGTTTATGAGCAGAGGCGTATACTAGATATTATAGAGGCTTTATATAATGAATTGGCTACACTTGAGAGGAGTCTAATAGAGAATAGGAATGCCCTAGAAATATTGAATAAGTATAAGTCAGACTCTAATCTTAAGAAGCATGAGACTCTTCTACCTATCGGTGGAGGTGTTTATCTACCAGTATCTATTACTAGGCCTGATAAGATAATTGTCGGTGTAGGTGCAGGGGTATATTTAGAGAAGGATCTTGAGGCGGCTATTGAACATGTTAATAAAGGGATACAGGAATTACAGAAAGTTATTCAAGAACGTACAAACCTGTTAAATCAGATGAGGAATAAATATGAGGAGATTGCCTCTAAGATAGCTGAGATACAGTTTAAGATGCAGCAGAGATAGATGGTGTAAAAGTTATATGTTTGAGAATCTCAGGAAGGGGATATCCCAAATACTTAATAGTATTAAGTATAGGCGATTGAGTAGGGAGGAGTTTGAGGAGATCTTCTCGGACTTGGAGATTCTGCTTCTACAGAATGATGTTTCCCTGGAGGTTATTGAAGAGATTAAGACTAATCTTGAGAAGAATCTTATGGGTAGAGAATATAAACGTTTCTCGGATCCGAGTAGTTTGGTGGTGAATTCGCTTAAGGAGGTTATTGAGGATATATTGGATTCAGCTGGGTCGATTGATTTGATTAGTTTAATTAGGAGGAGTGGGAGACGTCCATATAAGATAGTCTTCTTGGGAGTTAATGGGGTAGGTAAGACAACTACAATAGCTAAGGTTGCATGGTTATTGAAGAAGACCGGGTTTAGGGTGGTCTTAGCCTGTTCAGACACTTTTAGAGCTGGTGCTATAGAGCAATTGAGAGAGTGGGGAAGCCGATTAGGGATTAAGGTTATTACTCAGCAATATGGTGCGGACCCAGCCGCCGTTGCATATGATGCTGTACTCCACGCTGAATCCAGGGGGCTAGACGCAGTCTTGATAGATACGGCTGGTAGGCAACATACTAATGTTAATTTGATGGAGGAGTTGAGGAAGATAGTTGAGGTTGTTGACCCGGATATGAGGATCCTGGTCTTGGATTCATTAACTGGTCAAGACGCATATTATCAGGCGTTGGAGTTTAGTGAGAAAGTTGGGGTAGATGGGGTTATATTTACTAAAGTAGATGGTGATGCGAAGGGAGGCTCTATTCTTACAGTGGCATATGTTTTGAGGAAGCCTATTCTCTATATCGGTGTAGGTCAAGGGTTGGATGACCTACTTGTATTCAATAAGGATATAGTTATTAAGAATATTTTTGGTTAAGTATATCTACACCTATATTATTGTCAATTAATATGCTGTATTTTTTTAGGTGGAGGTGTATTATGACATGACTCGGGTTAAGAAGGATCTGCTTTGGCTCGTTGATTTAGAGCCTGAGGATATATGGGAATTGGTTGTTATGGCGAGGAGGATTAAGGATGGTAGGTTGAATGTATCGCATGATATGGATGGAAAGACCTTGGGTATGATTTTCCAGAAGCCATCGACTCGGACCAGGGTCTCCTTCGAGGTCGCTATGCTACAGATGGGTGGCCACGCACTATATCTGAATTGGAGGGATCTCCAATTAGGTAGGGGAGAATCGATCAAGGATACTGCGAGGGTTTTGAGTAGATATGTAGATATTATTATGGCCCGTGTATATAGTCACTTGGATTTGAAGGAACTGGCTTATTATTCTAGTGTTCCAGTTATTAATGGATTATCTGATCTATGTCATCCTGTCCAAATATTATCTGATTTATTAACTATCTATGAGAAGATTGGTAGATTGGTGGGGGTTAAGGTTGCATATATTGGGGATGGGAATAATGTTGCTAATTCATTATTGATTGGTTGTTCAAAGATGGGTATAGATATTTCACTGGCTACACCTGAGGATTATGAGCCTAATCCAGATATATTAAATATGGCTAGGGAATTTTCTAGGCAATCAGGTGCATCTATCGAGGTTTTGAGGGAGCCTTTAGATGCTGTGAAGGATGCTGATATAATTTACACGGATACATTTGTATCGATGGGTATGGAGGAGGAGCGTGAAAAGAGGCTTAAAGTATTTATTCCTAAGTATCAAGTAACAATGGATTTAATTACCTCTACTGGAAAAAGGACCTATTTTATGCATTGTTTACCAGCTCATAGGGGGGAGGAAGTTACTGATGAGGTATTAGATTCAGGTATATCAATAGTCTATGATCAGGCGGAGAATAGGCTCCATATGCAGAAAGCTATACTTAGGTGGGTTATTGGCCTATGAAGATTCTCTTCATTTATAGTGAGCTTGATCCAGCTGGCTTGAACCTAGCATCTAAGTTAATGAATTTTATTGATTTTAGATCTGTATCAAGATCGGTTTATACGGCGTATGATGGGGAATGGATATTGCTGGGAGTTAATAAGGGCATAACCTATACTGATTATATTGATAGGGACCTTGATGCAGATGTAAACATATTTTTATCTAGACATAGCTCCCAATCCGGATTAAAGACGTTGAGTGTGCATCCAACTGGAAACCCTAATAATGAGGCGGCGTTGGGAGGCGTCCCAATGAGTCTTGCTCCTTGTCATCCCCCATTAATGAATCTAATCTTACAAAAATTATTTGTGAATAATTTAGCTTCAGATAGTGATTATAAAGTTACTCTTGAAGTCACTCATCACGGGCCAACTGAGCTTAGGAATCCCTCATTATTTGTTGAGATAGGTTCTACAGAGAATGAGTGGAGGGATGAATACGCCGCTGAAATAGTTATAAAATCTCTTCTAGATGCGATTGAATTATATGAAGGTGGTGGTTATGAATCTAAATCAATTTATGTGGGGTTCGGCGGCCCACATTATGCACCGCGTTTCACAAACGCCGTTCTTAATAAGGGTCTATATGTAGGACATATTTTATCTAAATATAGTTTAGAGAAGGGTGTATCAAATGAAGTTTTAATAGATGCATTTAAAAAATCAATGGAGGCTGGGAAGGCATTGATTGACTGGAAGGGTATTAGGGCTGAGCCTAGGCGGAGATTACTTATTTTCTTGGATACATATGGGATTCCCTATGAGAGGGCGTAATTACCGATAAGATTTAAGTATATGTAGTGAATTAATTATCAAGATGTTGTGAATTAGTAAGGGATAATTCGGTGGTCATCTATGTCAATGTTTAAAAAATATATTAATGTCTTGAAATTGGCTAGGAAGCCCGATCGGAAGGAGTATTGGCAATATACTAAATTAATATTCCTGGGTATATTACTTCTAGGTTCAATATCATATGTAATAGGTGTTATATTTGGATTATTCATTACTGTCTAGTTTAGGGTGTGGGTGATGTCTGGTAAAACGAGGTTTTTCATGGTATCGGTTACAAGTGGACAGGAGGAGCATATAGCTAGAATGGTGGAGATTAAGGTTAGAAATAGGGTTGGTGATATAAAGATTAAATCGATATTTAAGCCTCCTAATATGAAGGGTGTATTGGTGGTTGAGGCGGATACTTATATCGATGTCGTGAAGGCTTTTGAGAATATAAAATATTTTAAGAAGATTCTTCCAGGTGTATTGAGCGACTCGGATCTAGAGACCTTACTGGAAATTGGGAAGGAAGAGGAGGTTATTGAGGTTGGTGATATTGTTGAAGTTGTTTCGGGTCCATTTAGGGGTATGGTTGCTAAAGTCATTAATATTAGGGGGGAGAAGGATAGGAAGGAGGCGGTTATCCAACTACAGGATGCCTCTATATCCCCTATACCGATAATAATATCAATGTCTAGTTTGAAGAAGAGGGAGGAGTGATTTAGATGGGGAAGAAACAGGTTGTTGAGGCTTTGGTTAATGGAGGTGCGGCTACTGCAGGCCCCCCATTGGGACCTGCATTAGGTCCATTGGGTGTAAATGTTAAGCAGATCGTCGATAAGATAAATGAGTTGACTTCGGACTTTAAGGGTATGAGGGTTCCAGTGAAGATTATTGTTGATGTAGATACGAAGGAATTTGAGGTTGAGGTGGGCATCCCAACTACATCGGCTTTAATCGCTAAGGAGGCTGGGATAGAGAAGGGTAGTAGTAATCCCGGTAAGGAGTTTGTCGGTAATTTAACGATGAATCAGGTTGTTGATATAGCAAAAATAGTTAATAAGAAGATTAATTTAAGTGATATAAAGAAGGTTGTTTTACAGGTGTTGGGCACCTGTGTAAGTATGGGGGTTAAAGTAGAGAATATGGATCCGAAGGAGGTAACTAGCCTCGTTAAGGAAGGTAGATATGATGATGTAATCTATGGAGGTAGTGGCTGATGAGTCAGTTGCTTAAACAGGTTAATAAGGAGGAGTTGATTAAGGCTATTAGATTGGCTAAGGAAAATAGTAAGAAGAGGAATTTTCTTCAATCTGTTGAGTTGGTTCTAGCTATATCGGGATTAGATTTGAGGAAGCCTGAAAACAGGATTAGGATGGTTATTAGGCTTCCCCATAAGTCTACTAAGGAAAAGAAAGTCGCGGTATTTGCAGATGGAGCTGTGGCAGATTTAGCTGAGAAAGCAGGCGCCGATAGAGTTATTAGGGATAGGGAGATAGATGACTTGGCTGGGTCTAAGAAGGATATAAAGAAGTTAGCTAATGAATTTGATTTTTTCTTGGCTGAGCCTAGGTTTATGGCTAAAATAGGTAGGGTAATGGGTAGTGTGTTGGGGCCACGTAATAAAATGCCTCAAATCCTTCCTCCAAATGCTGATGTAAAGAGTATGGTTGAGGGCTTAAGATCCTCTGTATCTATTAATGTAAGGAATAATCCTATGGTGGCTGTGGCTATAGGGACGGAGGATATGGATGATGAGAAACTGGCTGAGAATGCATTAACAGTTATCGAGAATGTTCAGAATAAATTGCCTGAGAAGGCATACATCAAGAAAATATATGTTAAGACTACTATGGGCCCCTCTATAAGGGTATTATAATTTTATATGGTGGTTCGGTATGTTGCGTTTATCGCCTAGGGAACGTAAGAGAAGAATGTTTGAAGAATTTAGAGGATTGCTTTCTAAATATAGATACGTGATATTTGTTGATGCCTATAGGCTTAGGGCCTCGATGCTCCAGGAGGTTAGGAGCCTCCAAGATGAACTTGGTTTTAGGATAAAAGGCGGCAAGAAGAACGTGTTTTTTAAGGCTCTTGAATCCTTATATCCAGATTTGGTTGATAAAATTAAGGGTGAATTAAAGGGACAGGTATTATATATATTTACTAATGAAAACCCGATTGATATCGCCTTAAAACTAGATAAGTTTGAGGTTGATCTACCGGCTTCACCAGGTGATGTTGCACCAGTCGACATCGTTATTCCCGAGGGGAACACAGGGATTCCCCCAGGTCCAATAATTAGTTTATTCTCTAATTTTGGTATTCCAACCAAGATAATCGGCGGAGCCATTAATGTTATGAAGGATACGGTGGTAGCTAAGGCGGGTGACAAGATATCTGCTAATTTAGCTAATTTACTTAGTAAACTCGGTATTAAACCGATTAAGTCCAAGGTATCTATGAGGTTTGCACTGGACTTGAAGGATGGAATATTAATTAGGAAGGAGTATTTGCTGCCGGATTTAGAGGAGGTTAAGGAGTCGATAGCGAAGAAGTTTGAGAATGCATTTAAACTTGCATTGGAGATTGGATATCCGACTAAGTATACTGTAAGACCGCTGTTGCTGAAGGCGTATCTACATGGTAGAGAACTATCGCTTGAGTTGGGGTATCCAACTAAATATACTATTAGGGATTTGCTGGTGAGGGGGTATATATATGCTAAGGCGCTTAAAGAGAGGGTTGAGTCTTAAAAATTTATATATCCAGGTTATAGGTAATTAATTAGGTAAGTTGGGAGAGGTGTATAGAGTGAAGTATATTTATGCTGCATTGTTACTGTATGAGGTTGGGAAGGAAATTAACGAGGAGAATCTTAAGAAGGTTTTGGAGGCTGTTGGTGAAGAGCCTGACCCTGGGCTATTAAAATCATTAGTTACTTCGCTTAAATCAATAGACATCAAGGAAGTGCTGGAATCTGCAGTCGCTATGCCGACCACCGTTGCTGCACCTACAGCGGCGCCTGCTGAGGAGGAGAAGGAAGAAAAGGCTGAAGAGGCTGAGGAGGAGAAGGAGGAGGAAGAGGAAGAGGCTCTTGAAGGGTTGGGTGCATTATTCGGTTAAGTACCTAACTACAATTATTTATTATTGTAAATTGACGCCTTAATCCAACTATATTCCAGATTATCTTACATTATATAGATGTACTTCATCTAATACTTATTATATTATAAACCCTATCTTAAAATAATTAGGTCTTTAGATATTTTTCAATTCCCTCTGGTGTTGGAGTTGGAGTATAGGATTAAAGAAGATGAGTTTGATATTGATTTCATGAGGGAGCATGGATATATTAGGAAGAAGTGTAGGGTATGCGGATCATTTTTCTGGACTCCCAATCCGGATCAGGATGTATGTGGAGAGACTCCATGTGTAGATTATAGTTTTTTGAGGAATCCCCCAACTAGGAGGAAATATTCACTGGCTGAGATGAGGAGAGAGTTCCTGAAATTTTTTGAGCGTAATGGGCATACTATTATTAATCCGTATCCAGTTGTTGCCAGATGGAGAGATGATCTTTTAGTGACTATAGCGTCGATAGCTGATTTCCAGCCTTATGTCACCGCTGGTATAAGTAAGCCTCCCGCGAATCCACTTGTAGTTAGTCAGCCATGTCTACGTTTCGAGGATATAAATAATGTTGGCTTGACTGCAGGTAGGCATCTAACAATATTTGAGATGGGTGGGGCTCACGCCTTCAATAGAAAGGGGGGAGAATACTATTATTGGAAGGATGGTACAATAGCGTATCATCATGAGTTTGCTACTGAGGTATTAGGGATTCCAGAAGAATCTATTACTTATAAAGAGCATTTCTGGGTGGGGGGTGGGAACGCCGGACCCGATGTAGAGGGTATTGTTAATGGATTAGAGGTTTCTACACTTGTATTCATGATGTATAAAATTTTGGATGGTGAATTGGTGGAGACCCCTGTATTTACAGTTGATACTGGATATGGTATTGAGAGGTGGACATGGCTTTCACAAGGGTCTCCATCCGCTTTCCACGCTATTTATGGAGATGTTTTAAATAGGTTTATGGATTTGGTGGGTTTAGATATACCTGATGATGTTCTATATCTCAATTCACTATATAGTCCACATTATGAGTTTGAGAGGCTGAATGAGGTTAAGGAATTAAGAAGGGGTATTGCTAGGAATTTGGGGTTGGATGAATCGGAGGTAATTAATGAATTAAGTTTCTTCGATGATTTGATGAGGTTACTGGACCACTCAAAAGCAATTATTTTACTTATAAGGGATGGTGCGGTTCCATCGAATGTGAAGGAGGGTTATCTAACTAGGATGTTATTTAGAAGAATATTTAAGATAATGACTCTGCGTGATATAGTTGATGAATTGGATGAATTATTTTCTCTTCAGTTAAATTATTGGTCAACTCACTACGATAATATTCGGGAGATTAATGACATAGTTTTCGAAATAATTGATTTGGAGTATAGGAAATATAGAAATGTATTGGATAAATTACCTAAAATAGTTAAGAAATATAAGAAGAAGTATGGGTCTCTTTCATTGGATAATTTAATAGAGATATATGATTCGCATGGCATATCTCCCGACATCATCTCAGAATATTTGAGAGAGAGAGGCGAGGGATATATAGAGGTACCTCCGAACTTCTATGAATTAGTCGCCGAGAGACATGGGGTTAGTGAAAAGGAGGCAGGTATGTATATAGAGTTGGGTATTAGGGATACTGAACCACTCTACTATAAGAATCCATATTGGAGTTCGATGACGGCCAAGGTGATCAAGGCTGAGGATAATTACGTAGTTTTGGATAAAACGGTCTTTTATCCGGAGGGAGGGGGTCAAGTAGGGGATACGGGGATATTGAGGTTGGATGGCGTCGAATATAAAGTAATTAATACTGTCAATGTGGATGGGGAGATTAGGCATATTCTTGATAAAAAAGTCGGTGGGGATATCGTAGGTTCTATAGTTTATGGATCCATTGATTGGGAGAGGAGATATGCATTAATGAGGCATCATACTGCAACCCATATATTACTGTCTGCTATTAGAAGGGTTTTGGGGCCACATGTATGGCAGACTGGTGCTAGTAAGAAACCAGATATTGCACACTTGGATGTCACTCACTATAGGATGCCTAGTGAGGAGGAGGTGGATAAGATTGAGGCTTTGGCCAACATGGTTATCACCCGTGATTATGAAGTAAAGTCCATTTGGATGGATAGAGGTGAGGCTGAGAGGAAATATGGTCCTATTATTTATCAGGGAGGTGTAGTGCCGGGCTCCAAGTTAAGGTTATTGGTGGTTGGGGACTGGGATGCAGAGGCATGTGGAGGGACCCATGTATCCCATACTGGTGAAGTTAAATATATAAAAATACTCTCGGTAGAGAAGATCCATGATGGTGTGATTAGATTCGAGTATGTCGCTGGCGATGTAGCTGTATCAATGAGTAGATTTGAACACAATATTTTAGATAGGATAAGTAAAAGACTAGGTGTATCCTTGAATAATATTGAGAGCACTATAAATAAGTTGATTGAGGAGAGGGATAGATTGGAGAATGAATTGAATATTATGAGGAGAATGTATCTATCTAATGTTGCCGAGAATCTATATAGGGAGGCACTGGACTTAAGTGGATTTAAATATATTGAGTATATTTCTAGTGTCGATGACATAATCTTTGTAGCTGAATACTTGGAAAAAAAGTATGATGATGTGATAGTAGCTGGTTTTTCCGAGGTTGGTAGGGGAATTAATATAATTTTGATGGTGGGTAGGTCGGCTAGGGAGCGTGGATTAGATGCTTATAAATTACTTGAATCTCTGGCGGGTGAGGTTTTAAAGGGTGGTGGTAAGGGAGACGAGAGATATGCTCGTTTTGGTGGTAGGCCTAAGTTTTCGTTGGATAAGGTTAAGGAATTGGTGAGGATGTATGTCAAAAGAGGATTGGGAGAGGTTTGAGAAGCAACTTGCTGAGGAATGGGTTAAGAAAGGTGTTTTTAACTCGGATCCTAACATCAATATCCCAAAGAAATTTATCACTTTTCCCTTCCCCTATATGAATGGATCGCTACATTTGGGCCACGCGTATTCTGCAGGTAGATTGGATGTACTAGCAAGATATTATAGATTAAAGGGTTATAATGTATTATATCCTTGGGCTTGGCATTGGACTGGAGAAGCTGTTATGGGTGTTGTCCATAGGCTTGAGGCCGGGGATCAAAGAATCATCAATAGATTAATTAATTTAGATGGAGTTGAGCCAGAGGAAATAGAGAGGTTTAAGGACCCAATTTATCTAGTTAAATATTTTACTAATAAGGGAAAACAGGATGTGATTCACTTGGGTTTATCAATAGATTGGAGGCGGGAGTTTCATACAACTAATTTACATCCATTATACACTAAGTCTGTGGAGTGGCAGATCAGGAGACTTAATAAGCGGGGTTTTATTGTACAGGAGCCTCATCCAGTTGTTTGGTGTCCTAGGGATAAGAGTCCTACTGGTGATCATGATAGGTTGGAGGGTGTGGGAGTTAGGCCGGAGGAATATAATTTAATCAAATTCTATATAGATGATTTAGATGCATATATTGTAGCAGGCACTTTTAGGCCAGAGACTTTATTCGGAGTTACAAATATATGGATTAGGGAAGATGCGGATTATGCATTGATTAATATAGACGGAGAGAGATGGATTGTTAGTTTGAGGGCTGTGGATAAATTAAGGGACCAATTACATAACGTTGAAGTTATAGAGGTTATTAAAGGGGAAAGTTTAATAGGTTTATATGCTAAGGCACCATATATAAATAGACTCGTCCCAATCTTGCCTGCTTCATTTGTAGACCCCGGGTTAGTGACAGGCGTGGTATATAGTGTTCCTGCTCATGCTCCATATGATTATGCCGCCTTAATTGATCTTAAAAAGGGAATGTTTAATTTAAGAAGTGATTTAAAGAATATTGTAGATGATATTCAACCAATATCCATAATAAGTGTTCCTGGCTATGGTGAATTCCCTGCTAAAGATGCTTATGATAAATATGGTGTTTCTAATCAGCTTGATATAGGTAAGTTGGAGGATGCTACAAAAGATATATACTCAATTGAGTTCCATAAGGGGGTTATGAAGGATAATTGCATGGAGCTATCTGGATTAAGGGTTAGTGAAGCTAAGAACCGGATACTGGATATACTAAGATCTATAGGTATGGCGACCACTATGTATGACTTACCGGAGAAGGTTGTGTGTAGATGCGGTACAGAAACCCATGTTAAGATAATTGAGGATCAATGGGCCCTCAAATATTCTGATGAGCGGTGGAAAAGTTTGGCTAGGGATGCAGTTAATAGTATGGATTTCTTCCCTGAAGAACTTAGGAAAATGTTTCTTCATTATATAGATTGGTATGAGGATTGGCCATGTACTAGGAAAACCGGGTTAGGTACGCCTTTTCCACTTGATAAAGACTGGATAGTTGAGACTCTAACCGACTCAACTGTATATATGGCCTTCTATATTATTGCTAAATATTATAATGCTGGTAAATTGGATGCAGAGAAAATAGATGACAGTTTCTTTGACTATATATTTCTTGGTGAAGGAGATCCAGATAAATTATCTAATGATTTGGGGATCCCTAGGTCCTTAATTGATGAGATTAGAAACGAATTTTTGTACTGGTATCCGGTGGATATCCGTGGCTCTGGGAAGGATTTAATAGGAAATCATCTAACGTTCTTTATTTTCCATCATGTAGCAATTTTCGAGAAAAGACATTGGCCGAGGGGGATCTCTGTAAATGGTTATATAAAGCTTGAGGGTAAGCCGATGTCTAAATCCACTGGAAATTTCATCTCTTTGAGGAAAGCCATCGAAATGTTTGGCTCGGATACTGTGCGGCTAGGTTTATTAACCATTACGGACGGGCTTGATGATCCCGATGTAAGACTCGATAATTTTAGAAGTATTAGGGAGAAGTTACGGAGCCTACCAGATTTTATTAAAGATATTTTAGATAAGTCTAGGGATTATGGGGAAGAATCTTTCTTCGATAGACTTATTGCCGCTAAATTGGCGATGTATATTAGTGAAGTAGAGTCTAGCCTTGAGTCCCATAAAATTGCTGTGGCTGGTAGGATAGTGTTCTATAAGATTCCTGAGGCTTTGGCAGAGTATAGTAGGGTATCAGATAGAGTGAATCGACGTGTTTTAGAGCGTTTATTAGAGGCTTGGGTTAAAATTCTCTCTCTTTATGCGCCATTTACATCGGAATTTATTTGGAGGGAGGTCCTTGGGAAGCAGGGTATGGCGGCACTCTCTAAGTGGCCCTCGTTAAAGTTTTCTGAGCAGGATAAAATATATATTGATTTAGAGGAATATGGTAGGGAATTGCTCTCAGATATAGATGGAATTATGCGGATAGTTGATAGGGGTGGTGAGGAGGCTTCAACCATTAAGATAATTATTCCATCGAATCAAAAATGGAGTCTAATGAGGGATATTATAACTTCAGATAAAGAATTAATTAGCATCAGGGACTTCCTATCCATATCTAATAATTTGGGGCTTGATAAAAAACAAGCTTCAACTATATATAAAATTATAAGGAGACACTTCTATGGTAGGTACTATAAATTTAGGGAATTATTGGCCAGATTATCTTGGAACATGGAAAAAGAGTTTTTGGAAAAGTATTTCTCCAAATATGTTAAAATAAAGTATCCACGTATCACTATAGAAGTGCTTTTAGAGAATGATGTGTCTGGGAAATATCGTGATAAGGCTGTTAGATCATTACCACTGATGCCGGCTATCATAATTGAATAAGTTAAAGATATTCTTGCAAGAAACTTTATTTTTATGCTCCGGGCTATTTACTAGTGAGCCACCTATCCAGCTGAGTAAAAAATGTTTTGGGATAATGGGGGGAGACAATCGGATATTTTAGAGGAATCGGCTTAAAACCCCCTACTTATTATATTTCTAGGCTATATTTCCTTTTAGCATTATTTTTGAATTTGTAATTGCGACCCTATATCTTTGAGTCTTAAGTCGTAATATTATAATCGATTTTTGTTTACTATACATATAGAATGTATCAATAATTTTTTATAATCGACCTCTAAAGATAAATATTAATAATCCATCCTAATATATTGGAAAGGGGCCCGTGGCCTAGCCTGGATAGGGCGCCGACTCTCTGTTTGTGGAGAGGCGTAGGCCTTCTAATGCTGGAGTGAGCCGGCGGTCGTGGGTTCGAATCCCACCGGGCCCGTTCCTTATTATTTTTTAATTAAATATGTGTATGTATCATGGTGATTTTGACTAGATATATATCTTAATGGAATCGTTATAATTTCCAATTAAACTTATCTTTTTTGGCACTACTTCTCAATGGAGAAGTTGCGTTAAATATTTTTTTAATAAATATTTTCTCGGTCTCCAGTTGACTGATGTTTCTTCTGCTGTACATGCGTCTCTGGGTTTTTATTGCGGATTCTAAGTATATTTCGTATGTTTCGCTGGTATGTCCGTTCCATATTGTGAATGGGGGTATGCTTTTATAAACAGGTCCAATTACTTGACTAAAGGGACCAATCAATTTCCCCCCCATAATCTGGCTCGATATAGATGTCTTAGCATAATCGCCGATAAATGAGCCAATCTTTATTTTTCTGGTCGATATTTTATCGCCGAAATAGTCGAACATGATTTCTCCATACGTATTTTTTAAGTCTGAAGTTACAGTAAATGCTCCTATATTTACCCATTGCCCGATGAAACTGTGTCCTATATAGCTTTTATGCGCTTGGTTTGAGTATCCATCAATAAGTGAATCGGCGGTTTCGCCACCAATTTTACAAACCGGTCCTATAACTGTATTTTCTCTTATGAGTGCAGACATTAGTATACTGTCTTCTCTAATACATGAGGGGCCACTGATTCTTGTAAATGACTGGATTTCCACACCTTTATATAGTATGACTGGTCCATCTCTAGCATCTATATAGGTATATCGTTCAATATATACTCCATCTTTGTGGGCTAATACTGGCCAATTTCCCCTCGAAGGTTTCAATACGGAAAAATCTTTCCTAAACTCTTTGTTTAATGCATCATCCTTAATTATACCGGGTTGTATATCCAGGAAGTCCCATGGGTATTCTATATATGGAATTGACAAAGCTTTTTGTTTGTATACTTTTACATTATCGGTGATGTGAGGGAAGCCGTCCTTTGTTAATTTTCCACCAATGAATTTATTTTCTGTATTAATCAATATACTATTTGGTTCTAATGAATTTAACATTTTTATTAGCGAATTTAATTCATCCAGAGATGCTATCACTCTACTACTGAGTACTATGAAGGAATTGGATTGGGGAAGTTCATTGGTGGGGATGCCTACCCTTTCTTTAATAACCTTGGCCATGTCGGCGTCTTTTAAGAAATAGTATAATGATTCATAACCAAATATTTTAGAGAGCCTCTCTCTTAATGATAAACCTCCGTATCTGAATTCCGATGTTGGCCTGTATAGATCTAGGGTATAGAAAGACTTGTCTTGAAAATCCGTGATAACTATATATTGATCCATCTACTTATCCCCTAGTCTTTATATTATTCTCTAAGATTAAATTATAATATAATGAGGGCGCTATATATCCACGCAAAAGAATTCTCTTATCGACCTGTTATGAAAGTAAATATAACTAGTGTTGAGGATACTGATAATAAAGAGTATTTTTTCGAAGATTGCCTAGTAGTATTTATATCTGTAGAGAAGGGGGATTTCTCTAGGCGAAAACAAATTATAGATGATTTCCTAAATGATTTGAAGCAACATATTCAACGTATAGGTATAACTAAATTAGTAATCTATCCATATGCACATTTATCCGATAATCTGGAAGAAGCTAGATTAGCATTAAGATTCCTCAGGTTCCTAGATAGAATTGTTAAAGCATCTCTGGAGATAAGTTATCATAGGGCTCCGTTCGGCTGGTATAAAGAATTTATGATTCATTGCTTAGGACATCCCCTCTCTGAATTATCACGAAGCTTCAAATAACTCCATTTCTTGACAATTATATCCCGAAACTTCTCGGTGAAGTTTGTTTTAGTATTAAGGATAAGCGACTTTGATCAGCAAGGATTATAACTCAGTTTCAATTCCTTATCTCTATATATCCTAGATATATTAAAAGCGGGCCCGGCGGGATTTGAACCCGCGACCCCCGGGTTTCTTCCCTAGTTAATCATCCCTTGCTGGTCATAGCTTTTAACCGGGTGGTTAAAAGCCCGGTGCTCTGCCTGGCTGAGCTACGGGCCCCCGTTGAATTAAAAATTATCTTTATAATATTAATTATCTGTACTTCTAAATAGTTTATTAATTTTATTTCCGGTTGTTTGGGGTCGTTAGGGATAGTGTTGGAAGTGTGGGTTATGCCACTGTTTTTGGCTGGGTTGGGTATTTATGGGGATGAGAATTCGGGACGTATTAAGAGATTGGCTGAAGAGTGTGATGTAATTTATTTTGAGACCTATACATCACCATTTAATTCGATTCCATCTTTCCTTGATGAGTTTCGGTGGAAGATTAGGAGGGTCTCTAGGAGGGTTTTGGAGGAGGAGTCTGATAAGATTTTGAGAGAGGCTAGGGATAAAAAAGTTCTAATAATTACTCCAGGGAATCCGTTGATAGCTACTACACATATTAATTTAATTATAGATGCTAGGAGATTGGGTGTAGAGACTGATATTATTCATTCTACTTCCTCTGTATGTGCCGCTGTTGCTGAGGCGGGTTTACAAATATATAAAGTTGGGGGTGTAGCGACTGTGATGAGGAGGGAGAAGGCGTCTTCTTTGAGGGCTTATGAATTGTTGAGGGAAAATGCTGATAGGGGCATGCATACCATTCTCTTGATGGAATATGATGCTGTTGAGAATTATATTATGAGTCCCGCCGAAGCATTATCTATTTTATTGGAGTATGATGTAGATGGTTTTCTTAAGAGTATAGAGAATATAGTTGTGGTATGTAACTTGGGCTCTGTTAATAAAAGAGTATGTGTAATGAGTGTCAATGATGTTTTAAGCGGTAAGTTATATTTCTCCAATAATGATGTATGTATTATGATTGTTCCTGGTAAGATGCATTTTGTGGAGAAGGAGTATATAGATACATTGTCTAGGTGTAGTGATGTTTAATAGTTTAATGGAAGGTCCGTATACTTTTTTCATTTATTTAGCTTATTATAGTGATGTTTATTTAGATTATATTCAGCTGTAATTTTTCTTAGGGTTGATCGGGATATGGGGTTGACTAAGCTTGAGAAGGAGATTCTTCGGTTGTTGGAGATTTATAGAATAAGTGGTAAGCATGTTGATATAGATGTTCTTTCTCTAGAGATTCCGGTAGATTACGCTTATTTGGAGAGTGTAGTTGATAAGTTGGTTGATTTAGGACTTGTCAATGATAGATTACTGCCTACAGGGGATGCCAGGAAATATCTTAAAGTAGGGTTAATTGGAGGGGTATTTGATATTCTGCATCCTGGGCATATTGCTACTTTGGAGGCTGCGAAAAAAATGGTTGATGTGTTAAGTGTTGTTGTTGCAAGAGATAGAACGGTTTTTCTAAATAAGAAGAGGTTGCCATTGAATAATGAGGCTTTTAGGCTTAAGATGGTTTCTTCGTTAAAACCTGTTGATGTCGCTATATTGGGAAGTATTGAGGATTTCATGGAGCCGGTTAGAAGAGTAAAGCCTGACATTATTTTCTTAGGTTATGACCAGAGTCTTCCTAAGCAAGTGAGTAAGGAGTTGAATGATGGTGGTATATCAATTGTTAAGCTTAATGTTGAGGTACCAGGTATAAAAAGTAGTAAGCTTTTAAAGAAGGTTTTGGATTTACTTGGTTATTGATTTATTGAGACTTCGATGGTTATTTCATCCCCATCTTTTAGACCTAGATGTTCTCTTAGATATTGCTCTGCAACAACCTCTACGATATCGAATCCGTATATAGATCGGTCTGCGTAGACAACCCCTCCATAAACTTTGCCCTGTATTGTGGCTTTAAATACTTTTGCCCCTCCGAAATACCTGTCTCGCGTTCTAAAGCCTTTAATTCTATATCCTGGTAATGATCTAAGGAATCTATTTTGGCTTATGTAATAAGGGTCCTTAAGTCGGATATTTAATGTGCCTGGATAGGGATAGAATCCGAGTATATCCTTGAATTGTATTTGATATCTTCTCTTACTTATATAGTATGCTCCTTCCCCAAGGCCTTTGGTTACATATCCCATTAGTATTACTTTTCCTGGATGTTTATATGCATCGTTTATGTATTTTATATATTCTTCAACCTCAGCCAACCCTTTTTCAGTGACTCTAACCCATAGATTCCCGTTTTTCATTGTTTTATATACATATTCATTGGAGCATAATTCGTTAATTATTCTAGATGCTGTTTGCTGGGAAACTCCAAAAACTATGGCTAAAAAGGTTGTTGGGGCTCTTATAAGCCTCTCTCCCCCTCCAAGTTTGATTAAGTCTATTAGGTATGTTCGCATCAATCTTCTATTCATCGTATTCGCCTCTTTTTGATGATTTATATATAATGTAGTCCTCGATAGAGCGGAGTAAAATTTGTCTTATTCCATCGATTTTACGCTTATAGTTACTTATATAAAAGGATTTTATGCCTGTTGATAATAGATTATTATATATTGTTTTAATCGTGTCTAATGCGTTCTCTGCCTTCTCTATTTCATTATTTCTTAAGGATTCTAGGAAGATTCTTCTTAATTCGCCTATAAATTCTATTACTCCATCGAGGAAAATATCGTCTGGAATATTTTTAAAAAATGTGTTGTAATCCGCTGTTTCTTCTCTTGAATAAATGTATAATAGTAGTGCCTCGACACTTTCCTTCAAACCATCTCTAATAATTTTTGTATAGAATATATATTCTTCTGGTCCATGTGTATCTACCATTAATTCGTTATTAATTGTGCTTATCAGTTTTATGAGATTTCTGCTATATAACTCGGCTTTCTCCATATCACCGCTATAAATTGTTGCCATTAGCTTACTGGAGTTAATTAATAATTCTCTATTTAATTTTATAGCTTTTTCTCTAACCGCCTCTATTTTCATGTAGTTATCTATTATTTTTTCTAGTTTCTTCAATATGAATTCCCTTGTTTTATTAGCCAACAAGTTTCACCGTTTTTTCTATTATACCATCATTCTTAATAATCATCATGTCTATAGTTGATCCTGTTAATACGTCTCTTTGGGCTACAGATTGGAATGATTTTTTAACTAGTTCGATGGTTTCTGATATAGATATATCTTCCCTGTAGTTAGCCTCTATTACACCAACGGCTACTTCGGCCCCTGTGCCTAAAACTATATACTTATCTCCTATTACTGAACCCAATGAATCGAGTGAGTATAGTTCGGGGTTATCTATATATCCACCGATCAATACTTGTGTAAGATATGGTATCATCCGTCTTCTATACATTAGGAAGGAGGTTAATTTTGCTATGGATGCTGTTTTCATTCTTCTCCCAAGCCTTATTTCACGTATCTTTACTAAATATGTTAAGTCACTCAGTAATTGCTGCATATCTGCCGCTATACCCGCGGCGGCTAGGCCTACCCTATCATTTATAGCAAATACTTTCTTTACATTTCCACTCATTACTAAATTACCATATACATAGCTTTTATCAGTTGCTAACAACACCCCGTCTTTACTTACTACCCCTATTGCCGTCCCGCTATATGGTATACTCATCATATATCGCCTATAATTGGTTTTATTAGTGAATATATAAATCCAGTTACATAAAAATATGGCTACATATATAATGATTACTTATTAATGATTTGGGTATGAATCCATGGGAAAAGCTTAAGCCATTCACCAAACCCGATATTTTAATTGAGGAGTCTCTTTCCAAGGCATCAAGGGAGAGTAGGAAGATTTCGTTTAGAGGAAAGTTGGAGACGGTGAGAAGGAAGGAGAGGGTTAGGATACTTGTTGTCTATAGAAATATCGTAAGGAATCTTAGACGATCCTATAAAATAGTTAATGCATATTTGAAGGCTAATGATTTCTATAAGGATCTAGTCAAGATATATTTTTCTGAAGATGAGATTTTAGCTTTGAGAAGTAAGATTAGGAATATGATATTAACTGCTGAAAAGCTTAAGGAGAAATATGTTAGTGAATTAAATGAATCTAAATCTGTTGATGATATGGGTAGGATTAGGAGGGAGTGCTTAGGTAGGCTAATTTCTATAGTTAAGAGGAACAGGAAATTACTGAATACTGCTTTGGAGCTATGGAAATATGCACACAGACTACCCTCGATATCTATTGATGAGCCTGTTGTTGTAGTAGCAGGCCCTCCTAACGTTGGTAAATCTACTTTGGTTAATACTTTAAGCACCGCTGAGGTAAAGGTGGCTTCATATCCCTTTACAACAAAAGATATACATGTAGGGCACTTGTTTACAGATTTTTACAGGATACAGTTAATAGATACCCCTGGACTATTAGATAGACCCTTATCTGAGAGGAATGAGATAGAGATGAAGGCAATTATTGCATTGAAGCATTTATCAGATATTATTATATTTATGTTTGATCCCAGTCCATTTAGATATTATGAACTTGAGGAGCAATTATCTATTTATAATGAGATTAGGGATTCCTTTCCCACTGCAATCATAATACCAGTAATTAATAAAATTGATGTTGTAGAAGCAGACATTAATAAATATCTGGATAATTTGGATGTAATGAGGCTGTCTTTGGCTCTCGGTATCGGAGTGGATGAACTAAGGAGTCGAATTGTATCTTTATCAGAGGAGATTTGGCGCAGTAAGCTACATTAATATAGTTACTTAATTTTTATTCTATATTTATTAAACATTTTTTCAATCATAAAATCTTTTCTTAATATTTGTTTCATCACATATAAGGCTGACTCCATGTGTTTTGTATATGTGGGTGCTGTGTATTCTCCTCCTCCGCTTAAGGCTATATATGGAATAACCATATCTGACTGGAACTTATCTAATGCAGCTTCAGATATATACCATTCGAGGAATCTTTCGACGGCCTCCTCACCTACTTTTTCAGCGGGTTTACCTTTTTCACCCAATGAGTCTCCCCCTGAATAGATGTTGTAAATGGGGTTCTTACCGACTACTAATAAACTGACTCCAGGTCCAATTGCACCATGGTTATCGGGCAGCTCTTCTAATATTTTTACCTTATTTAGTAAATTCTTCTCCAATAATTTTTTCTTGACTACAGAAATTTGTCTATCTGATATGTGTCTCGGTAGGTTTGATACTACGCTTTTCACTATTATCTCATCTACTTCGCCTCGTTTATCTATATTCACTTGTCTTAATCCCCTGCTCTTTATATATATGTCTACTATACCTCCTCCCTTAGGATAGTATCCACGCCTAACTATATTTAATTCCAAATTGACGTTGAATATCTTTGCCATACTAATGTATGCATATTTCATGTAATCAATGGTTGGGCTCCATTTGACGTCGGTTCCTCCGATGAGTCTGATATATGTTTCTCCCTTTCTATATGCAATAGCTGGAATGATGGATTGTAATATTAGGGATATGCTTCCCGCGGTTCCAACATTATAAGATAATCTGTTTGCTATTTCCCCTCCAAAATTAAACGAAACTTCTGTTGAGCCTATCCTTGCCCCTATTACCTCTCCTCCAAAAATTTTTTTCATAATGTTTAGTGTTGCAAGATGCTGAGGTCTGAGACCCGGGTTTGGTCTTTTCACTCTTATATTGTAAACTGAGATCTCTTCTTGGGTAGCCGCTGCAAAGCATGCAGCGTACCTAAGAATCTGTCCACCACCTTCGCCATAGCTGCCATCTATCTTTATCATTACTATTTTTATGTTTGTTGATTTTGTAATAAGTTTTTTCTTATTTAATTCTAACTATCATTTTTCGATTCATGATCTCCCAGTATTCTACTGTAACTCCTGGCTCGAGTTTTTTCCTCAGTTCCTCATCTTCCGGGAGATTTGTCTCAAACATTTCATAGGTCTCTAGATCCATCAATTGAACGGTGTCCATTACAGATACTACTTGGGCAGATCTTTTAGATATAATTGGGATTTCTATATGGGAATCAACTGGGCCTACTATACTTCTTTTGACATTATCGAATAAGCCTATGGCTACTACTCTAGCTTTCGCCGAACCATGTTTACCTGGTTTTGATTTTTCTATAGATACTACTTTACATGGCTCGCCATCAATTACGACCAGATTACCTGGTTTTAGTGAACCTAATTCACCGGGGCGTGTTGACATTAGTTATCACCATGGATTAATAAACAATATAGAATATTCAATCTTTTATCATTAATAAATGGTTAGTATATCTTTATCGAAATCTAATATTCTTATATAATTTTGATTTCTAAATAAATATCTGTTTCAAGTATGTTTAATGGGTTTTTCCAATGATGTATATCAAACGTGCATGTGTAGTTATTGATAGAAAGAATTCATCGGCTATTGATATAGGTAGAGATATAATAAACTTTCTTCGTAGTAAATCTATTGAACTCGTTGTTTACCCACCTATATATGAGGATATTGAGGGGGTAACTTATGTGGATGATGTTTCTAGGATGTCGGGTGATGTGGCTATAACTATTGGAGGAGATGGGACAATATTACGGACTTTTCTCTATCTACCCGATAAGGATATGCCTGTTATGGGAATTGGTTTAGGGGAGAAGAATTTTCTGTCTAGTGTTTCTAGGGAGGACTATTTAAATGGATTGGATAAGTTATTGAATGGTAAGGTTTACTTAAGGCAGGAGATGCGGTTGGAGATTTCTTTGGAGGGATATGAAATTAATTTACCGCCTGTTCTTAATGAGGTGGTGTTTGCGACTGCATCGTTGGGTAAAACTATATATCCTGTTGTAAATGTAGCTGTTGAAGGTGGGGTTAAGGAGATTTGGGAAGGCAAGTGTGACGGTGTTATTATATCAACACCTGTTGGATCTACTGCCTATTCGAGGTCGGCTGGCGGCTCTGTAGTCGATACAGATTTAGAGGCCATATTGATTACACCTCTACAACCTATTAAAAAGATTCCTCCAATTGTGCTTAGTCCCGATAAGGAGGTTATTATTTGGGCTTCCCGTAGGAGGCATAAGCCTATTATTGTGCTAGATGGTCAGATTAGAGTTGAGTTGAATTGGGAGGATGTAGTGAGAATAAGGAAGTCCAGTCATTCCGCTAATTTTATAGTATTGGATAGGGGTGTCAGTGTAAGTAGATTGGTGAAGTCGTCTCAATGAGGACATACGTGTTAGATGCCACTCCTTTATTAATCCTCTATATACCGGAAAACTCAGTTACTTGTAGGCATGTCTTGGCTGAGGTCTTGAATAAAAAGAGTAGGGACATAATTCGTGGTTTATATGAAGGTGGTTTGGTTAAGGTCAAAGAGCCTAAAAGAAGATCTATAGAGTTTATCCTCAGATTTTCTAGGGAATTAGGTGAGGACAGAAAAATATCGATTGCTGATTTGCATGTGATCTCTCTTGCCTACGAGCTTAGACAAGAGGGTGAGGATGTCGTAGTTATAACTGACGACTTCAGTATACAGAATATTCTATCCAGACTTGGTATAGATTATAGGGCTGTTAGAAGGGGAATACGTAGATCTATTAAATGGATATATGTATGTAGAATGTGTGGAAAGGTGTTCAAAAACCTTCCTAGTAATGGTGTATGTACAATTTGTGGTGGGGAAGTTTATAGGAGACCATTAATTTGAGTTCTTTATGTTTTAGAATACTTTCACTAATATAGGACTCCATACCTATTTCGCTTAATTAAAAAAATATGGTTTTATGTAAATATAATGTATGATAACTATGAGAAGTAGTGTATTTAGGGATGCAAGCAAATTATCTTTATCGTATATACCTGGGAGGATTCCCCATAGAGAGCTTAAGTTGCAGCAATTGATTGATTATTTTAAGAGTGTTGTAGATAATAAGGTTAATTATGAACATGTTTTTATCGTGGGTAATACTGGTACTGGCAAGACGTTAGTTGTTAAACATTTTGAAAATATTATTAGAGGTTATGAGGGTTTTATACCTATTTATGTTAATTCGCGTTTTGAGAGGAGTCCTGGGAATATTATTAGGAAAATTATTAGTAGTTTATCTATGGAGCGTGTGGCTAGGGGGTATTCTTTGGAGGAGGTTTTCACCAGCTTTCTAAGTTATTTGGTTGATCATGATCTAAAGGCTGTATTGATTTTAGATGATTCAGATCATTTATTTGATAAGCATAAGGAGTTTATTTATAAATTAAGTAGGGCTGAGGAGGCGTCCCCGAAATTTATTAATAATTTATCATTGGTTTTCGTGGTTCATGGGGAGGATGTGATAAATAAATTGGATCCTTGGACTGCTGCTGGCCTTCATAAAAACATAATTCGTTTTGAAGATTATACCTATAAGGAGCTTATAGATATTTTGAACTATAGGTGTAGTGAGGCTTTTTATGAAGAGACTATTACCAGAGAAGCTATTATAACTGCTGCCGATATAGCTACTGCCTATAACTATAATGCTAGATACGCAATTGAACTTCTTTATAAGGCGGGTTTGATAGCTGATAAACGGAGGGAGGGTTTGGTTAAGGCTGAGCATGTCAGGCTTGCTAGGAGAGAGACTTTTCCAGCATTTTCATTCGATGAATTGAAGACGCTTGAGCTACATGAGAAGATTCTTTTATATTCACTTGCCGATGTTTTGGCTAGTGAAGATAAGGCCTTTGTCACTATGGGTGAGTTGGAGAGGAGATATAGGGATAATTGTCTATTTTTCCATGAAAAACCAGTGGGTCATACATGGTTATGGAAGATGGTTAATGTTTTAGCTACTTTTGGGTTGATTACTAAAAGATTATCTGGTGAGGGATTTAGAGGAAAGACTACCTTAATTGGCCTTCCTTCTTTTCCAGCTGAGCCATTGGCTAAGAAACTATATGAGTTGATTAGGAATGAGATTAGGAGGTAGAGCAGTTGCTAATCTTAAGTTGGAGGATGTATTTTATTCTAGAGTTGTAATTAGGATAATTAGGTGTCTATTGCGTAATGATTTTGATAGTGGATCGAATTTAGTTAGGATTTCTAGGACTAATTACGATACTTTTAAGAAACATATTAAGATTCTTATGGAGTATGGAATCGTTAAGGAGAGAAGACTGGGTAAAATTAAGGTATATATGATTAATAAGGAGTCCCCCCTTTATGATAAGTTGAGAAAGATATTCTCAATATGGGATAGTTGATGATTATTTAGATATTATTAAATTGATCTCTCTTTTTTGCTTATCCATATATTCTTTTACTAGGTTTGTTTTCGTGAAACAGACTTTACATATGCAGTGTGTGACTGCTTTATGGCAGGATTTATTATATGGGCATTCATCACAGTTTATTTCTGAACCACATATATAGCATGTTATAGTTGGTTTTAGTATTAATCCCATTTTGACCAGTATCTTATTCATACTATCTAGAGCCTCCTTATTCTCTACTATGAAGCCGCTTCCTCTTATGTAGTTGACTCCTTTTATACTTACTATTTCTTTAAATCTATCACCTAATCTCCTGGGTATTCGGAATGGAACTCCGTATCTTATGTTCATGTATTGCATGATTATCTACCTTATAGGACTTTTTGGAATAATTCGGTTAATATTTCATCATTTATATTTATGTATCGTAGGGTGGGGAGTGTTTCTGAGATAAATTTTCTGTAGGATTCATGCATGAAAAATTTTAATTTCTCTTGATATATTTGGTTTAAATGCTCTCTGAATTTTCTGTTTTGTATAAATAGTTTAAATCTGTAGCCTGGTATTCTGCCGTCGTATACTAC
Organism: Candidatus Geothermarchaeota archaeon; assembly: GCA_015523725.1. Lineage (GTDB taxonomy): Archaea > Thermoproteota > Nitrososphaeria > Geothermarchaeales > JDFR-13 > WAMZ01. Next base: position 16,503 of record WAJV01000001.1, on the reverse strand, counting down.
TCCGGCTCTGTTTGCTGAGTATATGAACCATGGGAGCATTGTAGTTATATATCTAAATAGGTAGAAGCTTCTTTTTTTATTCATTTTTCCAAATAATTCGTTTAGTTTTGTTGAGTATTCCAATAGACGGACTTTATCTTCAAATGGTATGTTATTACTTCTAGTAATTAGGTCGAAATATGTGTAAAAAACGTCTTCTAGGTAGTTGGAGTTTGAGTTTAATAGGTTTTTTATCTCAATTATGCTGTATGATGTGGAAAGCCTCTTTATTAGTTCTTCGAATGGAAGGTTCTCCATGGGTGTTAATGTGATGTCTATATCTAAACCTAAACTGGCTTCTTGTAGTAGATTTACTGCTAGACGGGCGTCACCATTAACTTTAGTTGCTATATTAGATAGGTTTTCGTCTGATATGGTTATACCCTCGTTTCTCACTATTCTCTTTAGTAGGATTATGATTTGTTTTGGTGTTAGTGGTCTGAACACTATATACTTGAATGTATTTATTAATTCTTTATGTTTTATTGGATCTGGGAAGTTAGCTGCCGCTATGATTGGCGCTTCTCGTTTATTGGCTATTTCTAGTATTGCTTTTAATCCTCCAGAGTCTGCTTTTGGGTCTATGCCATCGACCTCATCGAAAAATATCAATATATTTTTTCTTTGCTTATTTCCTGTAAATGAGTCAAGAGTGGTTGTTCTACCTAGTGAACCTACTTTTGAATATATTTGTTGAGCTGTTCTTACGTCGCTGGCATTTAGTTCTATAACGTGAAGATTAAATTGGTTTGCTAAAGCGTATACAAATGATGTTTTACCTATACCTGGAGGGCCGGCTAATAGGACCCCTGGATAATCTTTATTTCCGCGGAGCCATTCAACTAACCACTTAATTACTTGTTTCTTAGCTTCTTCATTGCCAATTACGTCCTCAACATTTCTGGGTCTATATTTTTCTGTCCAGAGCATTTTCTTTCACTTTATGTTTTCTTTAGGGCTTTTATGAGCTCGGCTAACATTGCTGTTAATTGAACCTCTTCATAAGCACCTTCGGATAATCTATATTCATATTTAGCTAGTATCTCTGCTATATCTGGTGTTAGTTCATTTCTAGTTATCAAGGCATTCAGTAAAACTTTAATTATTTCTTGACCATCTATTCCAGTAGCTGTTTTATAGTCATATAGATTAGATACTGCGCTATTGAAGTCGCCTTTATTCAGTGAGTCTATTATATTATTTATCGCTGATGGAATATATTTTCCTATAACTTTGTCTACATCTGTTATGGATGGTTTTCCACCTGAGACGCTGGCCACTGATTGAAGTATGTTTATTGATTTTCGTAAGTCTCCGGTTGAGGCATCGTAAATTTTTTCTAGGACTTCTTTAGAGCAATCTAGTTTCTCTTTTTTACATATAGTTTCTAAGTGTTTTATTGCTAGTTCTTTTGGTATCCTCTTAAATCTGAATATTGCGCATCTACTTTGTATGGGAGATATTATTCTATTTAGATAGTTACATATTAGTATGAATCTAGCTGTTCTTGAGTATATTTCCATTATTCTCCTTAATGCAGTTTGGGCTTCTGAGGTCATCATGTCTGCTTCATCTAATATAACTAGTTTGAAGGGGGTTTCCTCTGTTGGGGTGAAGTATTGTGAGAACACTTTTACTTTCTCTCTAACTACATTTATTCCTCTTTCGTCGGATGCATTTAACTCTAAGACATAGTTTCTCCATTCATCACCATATATGGCTCTTGCCAATACTAGTGCAAGAGTTGTTTTACCCGTTCCTGGTGGGCCTGAGAATAATAGATGAGGCATTTCTTTTAGATCTCCTTTTAATATATTCTTTAATCCCTCGACTACACCCTCTTGATCAACTATTTCATCGAATGTTTTAGGTCTATATTTTTCAACCCATAGTGTTTCAACGGTTACGCTTGACATATTATCACCTTATTTTATATGTATTTTTCTTAAAGTGTTTTTGGATACATTATAAATATTTAATTGCATTAGTCATTAAATAATTTGGAGGGTAAATTGGAGGAAAGTATTTCTAAGTATATGTTGAGTGAGAATGATAGGCTTAAGTTGTTAGAGACTTACATCTTATTTTCGAGTGTTAAGGTTAAATTGGTTAGAAATATTCCTGATTTAGAGCTGGGTTTAATTGGTGTGCGGTCTAGGAAGGCGGGTGAAGTGATTACAGTTCCATTATGGCTAGGTGAGTTTCTTATCGATAAGGGGTTGGCCGTCATTACAGATGATATGATTAAAAAGATTTCTAGGAATGTTTGGCGTGAGTATGCACAGCCTAGGGGAGAGTCGCTTGCACAGGTTGATAAGGACTTTTATCCTGTGGCCAAGCTATATTTGTATTTTCTGAGGAAGAGTGGTGGGATGGGTTTGAGGCCATTGGCCAAGGAGGAGGATATTATTAAAGTATTGAATAAAAGAGTTGCTATTATAATGAAGTTAGCTACTCTAGATTTTGATACACACGTTGTTGATAGGTTGACATTTGAGGAGAAAGTTTTATTAAATTATCTAAGGAGTGTTTATAGGGAATGGAAGAATATTATGGGGATTTAATATGACGCATGAATATACTCTTGAGGAAAGGATAATGCGTTTCTTTAAGGAATTTAGGGATGAAGAAAATAAACCTAAATACATTAATTTTATTAGGGCTTTACCTGAAATTGATGATCATGTAGTGCCTATATATTTTGAGGATGTTTTTTATTTTGATTCTGAGTTAGCTAAAATTCTTTCGGATGAACCTGATAATTTTATTGATGTCGCTAAGAAGATTGTTGTGGAGATTCTTAAGATTGAGAGGCCTGTGGAGGCTGCCTCGGTGGATGAAGATTCTATTTATATTTCTATAGTTGGTGAGTCTCCAGGTTATTCAATTAAGATTAGGGATATTTCATCCAAATATTTGAATAAGCTTGTAACTATCTATGGATTGTTGATAAAGGTGTCTCAAGTATATAGTATTCCGGTTAAGGCTGTTTTTCAATGTCCTAAATGTGGTTTGACTCAGACCATTGTTAGACCGAATGTTTTGTATAAGATTTCTCGGCCACGTTGTAGTGAACATAGGAATGTTAGGATGGATTTGTTGAAGGAAGGGACTGTTTTCTCGGATGTTCAGACGGCTAGAATACAGGAAAAGCCTGATGAGCTTCCTCCAGGCCAGATTCCACGTTTTATAGATATAGTTATTGTTTATCCGATGATTGATAAGGCTTATCCTGGTGATGTTGTTAAGGTTACTGGTGTCCTTGATCTTAGGAAGAGGGGTCCCAGGGATATATATGAGTATGATTTTGTACTCAGGGTTATCAGTATAGAGAGTAGGGAGAAGGAGGCTATGGAAGTTGTTATCACTAGGAAAGAGGAGGAGGAGTTTAGGCGTTTAGCTGGTGAACCTGGTTTCTATGATAAATTGATTAGAAGTATTGCTCCAAGCATCTATGGTTACCGTGATGTTAAAGAAGCTATTTTACTAAGTCTAATTGGTGGTGAGGATAGGGAACTGAGGGATGGGACTAGAATAAGGGGTAAGATACACTTGTTGTTGGTTGGAGACCCAGGTGTTGCTAAGAGTCAGTTGCTTAAGTATGCTGCATACATTGCTCCTAAAGGTATTTATACGAGTGGACGTGGGTCTACGGCAGCTGGATTAACCGCAGCGGTTATTAAGGAGGCTGGTGGGGGTATGAGTTTGGAGGCTGGTGCTGTTGTTCTTGCTGATATGGGTATCTGTGCTATTGATGAGATCGATAAGATGCGGAATGAGGATAGGGTTGCTTTACATGAAGCTATGGAGCAGATGACTGTATCTATCTCTAAGGGAGGCATCGTGGCGACGCTTAATGCTAGGACGACTATTATAGCCGCGGCTAACCCTGTTGATGGTGTATATAATCCGTATAAAACTCTAAAGGATAATATTAATCTACCTATTACGTTGTTATCTAGATTTGATTTAATAAGGTTGATGCGGGATGAATTGAGATCTGACTTGGATATTAAGCTTACTGAGCATATGTTGAAAGCCAGGGAGAGTGAGGAGCCCTATGAAGATACTTTTTCTCCAGAGTTTATGCGTAAGTTTATTGCTTATGCTAGGAGGTTGAGGGTGAGTATGACTAGGGAGGCGTTTGAGAAGCTCCAGCAATATTTTATTAATTTACGGGCTAGTGCCAGTCAGCAGGAGGAGACTTTATCTATTCCTATTACTCCTAGACAGTTTGAGGCGTTGATCAGATTGGCTGAGGCTAGTGCTAAGGCCCATCTTAGGAGATTCGTTTCTGTAGAGGATGCTGATATTGCTATCAACCAGATGAATCTATTCTTGGGTCAATTGGCGTTGAATCTTGAAACAGGTACTATAGATAGTACTTTAATAACCGCTGGTGTAAGTGCCCGTAGGGCCTCGAAATATGGTGTAGTTGCCTCTAAATTGAAAGAGCTTCAGATTGAGAGGGGGAATAAGGCGGTTCCAGAGGAGGAGTTGATAGCTAGAATTGTTAGGGATACTACATTAAAGGATACCGTAGAGATAAGGAGGATTATTGATAAACTCAAAATTGAGGGAGTTATTATGGAGCCACAGCCAGGTTTCTATAAGTTGGTTAGAGATATTTAAATAAATATATAATAATGAATCTTGGTTAAGATGAAGATAATGGAGATCAATTTACCTAAGGAGGTTCTTCATCATTTTGCAGAAAAAGGTTATACTAAATTATATCCTCCTCAGGAGTTGGCTGTTGAGAAGGGGTTGCTGGACTCTAATAAGAATATGGTTGTAGCTACCCCTACGGCTAGTGGTAAGACTTTCATAGCTGTATTAGCCATTATGAAGAATTTTATTGAGAATAGGGGGAAGGTTATTTATCTGGTTCCTCTACGGGCCTTAGCTAGGCAGAAGTTTATGGAGCTAAAAGAATTGTTGGGTGTTTTGATAAATGGGAGGAGGCCCATTGTATCGGTGTCTACTGGGGATTATGATACGCCGGGTCGTGAATTAGCTAAGGCTGATGTTATTATAGCTACTAATGAGCGGATGGATTCGTTGTTGAGGCATAGGCCTGATTGGTTGAATTCTATATCTTTGGTGGTGGCTGATGAGGCTCACATTATTAATTCTGAGGATAGGGGACCTGTTTTAGAGGGCTTGCTCACTAGGTTGTTGGTTGAATTTCCTAATATACGTATATTGTTATTGAGTGCTACAATAAAAAATACTGATGATTTTTCGAGATGGTTGAATGCTGAAATAATCAGTTCTAAATGGAGACCGGTTCCACTTAAAGAGGGTGTATTGCATGATCATGTTATAGTTTATTCAGACTATACCGAGAGAACTGTTTCTAGGATTACTGGAGACCCTATTCTGGATGTTGCTTTATCATGTATTAAGGATGGTGGGCAAGTACTTGTTTTTACCCAGACTCGTAGGGAGGCTGTTGGTAAGGCTAAGAAATATAGTGAATTTATTGGGAGTTGGGGAGGCATTCTCGATAATGAGGTTAGAACTCGTCTAAAGCATGTTTCAGAGGAGATATTGTCGCTTGGCGAGGTAACTGATTTAAGTGAATTGCTTAGTAAGGTGGTTAGATATGGCGTCGCTTTCCATCACGCTGGGTTATATCCTGCTCATCGTGAGATAATTGAGAGGGAATTCTTGGCTGGTAATATTAAGATTTTGACGGCTACTCCGACGCTTGCTGCTGGAGTAAATCTACCGAGTAGACAAGTGATTATTACTTATACAACTAGGAGGAGGCTAGGAGGTTATCAAGAGAATATTACTGTTTTTGAGTATAAACAGATGGCGGGTAGGGCGGGAAGACCTCAATTCGATCGGTATGGAGAGGCGCTTTTGTATTGTAAATATGAGAATTTGATAGATATTTTAATTGAGGATTACATCAAGTCAGATATTGAGCCTATTGAGAGTCAGTTGTTGAAGGGAGAGAATCTTGATATGGCTTTGCTGGGCTTAGTTGCTAGCTATAGAATGTTAACATCTGAGTATATCTCCGCATTCATAAATAATACACTATGTTATCTTCAGAACGATGAACCAAGGATTAATAAGAAGTTGGGTAGAAGTATTAGGAATCTTGTTGATGGTGGATTAATAAAATATGATGAGGATCGAGATAGATTCTATATTACAAGGATTGGTGAGCGAGCTGCTCAGTTATATATCCTTCCATCAACAGCTATCTATTTTGTTAAGGTATTTAGTGGCTCTATTGATCTTGATCGAGATTTGGTTTTATTGTATCATATTGCAAGGACTAGAGATATGGGTGTTTTACCAGTTAGGAAAAAAGATGTTGATCTTATGGTTAAGGAGATTGAGGAAAATTATTTGGAGGAGGTGGGGTGGGTTCTAGACACTATAATAGATAAGTATTTGTTTAGTGGTGATGTGGAGGAGTTGTCTGCTTGGAAGACTGCTTTTACTTTATTTGATTGGATAAATGAGTCTAGTGAGAACGATATTTTGAAGAAGTGGGGTGTTGAGCCCGGTGATTTATACGTATTGAGGAGTAATGGTGAATGGCTTGCTTATGCAGCGGGAGAGATGGCTAAGGTGATTGGTAAGGGTAATATATTTAAGAGGTATCGTGAGTTGAGTGTCAGGATTAAATATGGTGTCAAGCGTGAATTGTTACCTCTTGTATTTTTGCCAGGGGTTGGTAGACGTAAGGCTAGAATATTATATGCAAATGGTTATAAAACTTTATCTGATTTGAAGAGGGCTGGTGTAGAAGATCTAATGTCTATTCCTGGAATTGGCGTCAAAACCGCTCAAAGAATTATTGAGTATTTGAGGAATCTTTAAAGGTTATATATGACAATAGTTTCTCGACTCTGTTGGCTGCAGCATCGATATATTTGTCTAGTGAGACTGCGTCTTTAATATCTTCTTGGGATAGATATTTGGATAAGTATTTGTCTTTCATTAATTCTTTGATTAGTTCATTTATGTTTTTAGGTTGTTTCTCTGTAAATATTTTTCTTAGATGTTCGTGTGCTTCCTGTCTATCCCCTCCCCTCTTTACTGTCATTTGTAATATTAGGTCGCTAAATATGAAGGGTTTTTCATTCTCTAGGTTTTTATAGGCCGTCTTTTCATATATTTTCAGATTGGTTACTATTCTAATTGATAAATTTATTTGCTCGTCTAATAATAGGAATAGCTCGGGTATTGTTGTTCTCTCAAAACTGCTGTTCCGTAAGTCTCGTTCATCCTCTAGTATTATATTTTCGTAGATTGCACTAGATAGTGCTCTAATTTTTCTTCCCAATCCACATACCCTCTCACTCATTATTGGATTTTTTTTGTGTGGCATTACGGAGGAACCTACTTGTGTCTCTCCAAATTCCTCCATAACTTCCTCTAAACCACTTCTCTGCATTATTCTTATCTCATTAGCTAGGTGTTCTAATATGCTTGATAATAAAATAAGTGAGTTGAGGTATGTAGCTAGTCTATCTCTGGGAATCACCTGTGTATAGAATGTGGCCTTACCTAAACCTAGTTTCGTTAAAAATATGTCTTCAATTTTTTTCATTAGTGGATATAACTCTACTTGTGTCCCCACGGCGCCTCCCAATTTCCCCACTAATACTACTTCACTTGCTTTTTTTATCTGTTGGTAAGCTCTAAAAATTTCATCTAGATATAGCGAGAATCTGAATCCATATGTTATTGGTATTGCTGCCCTTCCATGAGTTCTCCCTAATAATGGCGTTTTTTTGTGTTTAGATATTAATTTGATCAGGCTATCGATTAGTTTCTCTATTTTATTTAAAATTATTTTATTGGCATCTTTTATTTGTAATGCCAATATAGTATCTAGTATATCGTTGGATGTAGCCCCTAAATGTAAGTATTTAGAATACTCACCGCATTTTTCTGATATTGCCTTGATAACAGCCATTGTCTCGTGTCTAGTTATTTTTTCCCACCTAGTTACATCATTAATAGTGACTCTGCTCATGCATTCTTTAAGATCATCTAAATCGATTTTTTCCTTTATTACTCCTGTCTCTATGAGCGCTTCCAGGAGGTTTTGTTCAACGAGTTTAAAATATTTAAGCCAATTTTCTCTCGTAAATATTTTACGCATTTGGTCTGACCCATATCTATAATCAATTGGATGTATTGGGTTCAATAATCGTCACCATAAATTATACTCCTAACTATAATAGAAAATATATGGCTTAGGTGTAATAATAATTGGGTATTTAGTGCATGTGTGGAGGTATTTATTCTATGAGGTTTACAATCGTGTTCAAGAGATTTGTTGATAATGTCAATGTGGAGAAGTTTTCGAAGGAGAATTTAAGGGTGGTGTATGAGGATGAGGATATTTTAATATTCTCTAATATGCAGATACATTCTAATTCTGGAGCATTATTACTTGGATATAAAACATTTGGAGGCGGCCCCCCTAGCCACTCTACTTTACCTAGGAATGTTTTTGATTTGGATGAAACGCTGGATGGGAAGTATTTGGTTTTGGATCTAGATAATGGACTACTATTTACTGATCCTGTGGGTATACAGCATGTCTATGTTTCTGATGGAGTTATTTCCAGTGAGCTAAAATTGATTAGACTAGTTAAAAGAGATTTCTCTAGTATCTTACTATCTCCTAATAAAGTTTATAAGTTAGTTGACTATGGGAGAAGTATGGTTCTTCAGTATGTAAAGCCACTTTTAAATGTCAATGATTTTAATTTTGATGGATATTATACGTCTCTCTCTGAGTTGTCGGATATTTATTTGAGACTAGTAAAGAGGAAAATAAGTGCAATTTCTAGGTATGTAAATGGTGGTGTAAATAAAGTTTACATATCTTTTTCAGGCGGTGTGGATAGTTCTTTAGTGGCTAAGCTTAGTAGTGAATTGATTGGGAGCATATATCTAGTTACCGTCTGTGTTAAAGGATCCTTTGATGACCATAATTCTAAGGCGTCGGCCAAACTATTGGGGCTTGAAGATAGACATATCTTATACTACGTTGGAAGCAGTGATTTGAGAGGGGAGTTGGATGACGTTGTCTTTATAATTGAGGATTGGAGGTTGATGCAGGTTAGTCTCGGTATCCCCCTTAATATATTATTAAAGCATTTTGCCGGTGGAGGGGTGGTGTTGATGGGTCAAGGTAGTGATGAGATGTTTGGCGGATATAAAAAGTATCTTGACTCGTACCAAAAGGTGGGGGAGGGAGCGGCTAATTTTGAAATGGCTATGGATGTTTATTTATCATATAGGAACAACTTTAGTAGGGAGCAAAAATTGGCCGACTATTATGGTAGTTATCTATTTTATCCTTTAATCTCTCCTTCGACGATGTTATTGGCTCTTAATGCACCATTGCAATATAAAATTAGGGACGCCTCTGATGATATGAGGAAATGGGTTGTTCGGGAGGCTGCTAATAAGATTAATTTACCTAGAGATATCGTTCTCCGTAAGAAGAAAGCTTTACAATATTCATCTAGGATACAAAAGTTGTTAATTAAAGAATTAGGGAGGAATTATAGAGAAATATTGTATAATATTTATCTAAAATATTTTAGTTGATTAATCCTATTCCATACATTAAAGATCCTATCTCAAGAGATGTTTATCGCTGCTTAAAAAGTCTTGTATACATAGTATTCTATCTCATTATATTATTATATAGATTTAAATCCTTAAGTTAGGTATTGAATATATTAATAAGTCTATGAGAGGTGATGGTGAGCTAGGCGCCTCTGTAAGGTGGATAGTTACCTCGGCTTGGCCATATGCACATGGTGTTCCGCATCTGGGGAATTTAATTGGATCATTGTTGTCGGCGGATATTTTCACTAGGTATCTAAGGCTTAAGGGACATGAAGTTATTTTAGTATCTGGTTCTGATGAGCATGGCACTCCTATTGAGGTTAAAGCTCTGAAGGAGGGTAAGTCGCCTGAGGAGTTGACTACTGAGGTTCATCTAAAGATAGTTGATATACTGGATAAATTTAATATTAGGTTTGATAATTATACTAGGACTCACTCTAAGACACATATATCATTTACACAAGAGTTTTATAAGAAGATTTATGAGAATGGATATATCTTCACGAAGGTTGATGATATACCCTATTGTGAAAATGATAAATTGTTTTTACCGGATAGATTTATCACTGGTAAGTGTCCTTATTGTGGTTATGAGAATGCTAGGGGAGATCAGTGTGAGAATTGTGGTAAACTATTGAGTCCAATTGATTTGATTGATCCCAGATGCGCTATTTGTGGAGCTACTCCGGTTCTGAGGAGGACCAAGCATTATTACTTTGATTTACCGAAGCTATCGGATAAGCTTTTAGAGTTTATAAGAGGGTCTAAGACTCTCACTGAGAATGCTAAAAACTTTAGTTTGAATATGTTGAGGGAAGGTTTGAAGCCTAGGTCTATCACTAGGAATAATAAGTGGGGGATTCCAGCGCCTTTCCCGGGGGCAGAGGGCTTAACTATATATGTCTGGTTTGAAGCTGTTTTGGGATATGTATCGGCTGTAAAGGAATATTTTATTAAGAAAGTTGGGGATGCCGATCTTTGGAAAGAATGGTGGCTAAATAGTGATACTAATGTAGCTTTCTTTATAGGTAAGGATAATATTCCCTTCCACACGATAATTTTTCCTGCGCTCTTAATGGCTACTCATGACCCGTATACATTGAATTTTTATATTGGTGCTACTGAGTACTTGAATTTTGAGGGTAGAAAGTTCTCCAAGAGTCAGGGAATTGGAATTTGGTGTGATGAAGCCGTCCAATTATTACCTGCGGATTATTGGAGATTTGCACTTACATATATGAGGCCGGAGACAAAGGATACAAATTTCTCTTGGGATAATTTTGGAGTTATTATAAATGAAGAGCTTAATAATCATGTTGGTAATTTGATACATAGGGTTCTTAACCTAATTAAGATGGCGGGGGGAAGGATTAGGAGATCTGATCCTATAACGGAATCTCAAAAGAAGTTGATTAGTTTGATTAACGAGGTTGCTGATGCATGTGATGAATTATATAAACAGACTAGGTTTCAGAGGGTAATTCATGAAGTCATGAGGCTAGTAAAGGCGGCCAATCAATTAATTAATGATGAGAGGCCTTGGGATAAAATTAGGTCGGGAGATGTAAAGGGATATTCATCTACTGTATATACTTGTTATAGAGCTGTCAAGGCTTCGGCCATAATGTTGTATCCAATTATACCATCTTCTATGGCCAAGGCATTGGAGTATTTTAATATTGATATAAAACAATTATCATGGAGTGATATATTCCAATTGGAGGAGGAAGTTGTCATTAAAAAAGATTTTAAGCCTTTATTTAATAAGATCGATGTAGATGATTTAAAGAGTAGGTTGGAGGAGATTAGGATGTCGTCTAAAGAGGAGAGTAACAGGGTGGACATTAATTATCTACGTAAAATATCTATGAAGATTGGGACGGTTAAAAGAGTTGAGAGGAAGAAGGGAACCAAAAATATTTATAGGATTTATGTAGATGTTGGTGATAGAGTTATTAAGTTATTGGCGGGTCTTGTCCCATATTATAAAGAGGAGGAGCTCCTCGGTAAGAAAGTTGTGGTAATAACTAATATGAAGCCGAAAAAAATACTTGATGAATATTCCACCGCGATGCTATTAGCTGCGGATGATGGTGAAGGTAATGTTAAGATACTAACCGTGGACGGGAATATAAAAGATGGTGCAATAATTAGATGAATGGTCAGGCACGATTTGATCTACATGTTCATACTATATATTCATATGATTCTCTTATGGAACCAGATCTAGTGGTTAAGTTTGCTATTAGAACTGGCCTTTCGGGATTGGCTATAACTGACCACGACACCGTCGAAGGAGTTAGGCGTCTAATGGAGACTGGAGTGGATAATGATTTTATAGTGATTCCTGGGATTGAAATTAGTAGTGATAGAGGTCATTTATTGCTCCTTAACATTGACTATACCTCATTCAATATTCCTTCACATAACTTTTATGAAATTATTGACTATGCGCGGGATATTGATGCTATTGTAATTATCCCTCATCCTCTGGATATCTTCAGGAGATTTAAGAATTTAAATGAAGGTATTAAGTATGTCGAAGCTATTGAAGTAGCTAATTCATCAGATATTTTTCTAAAAAAGAATTTCAGGAAGTTAATTAATTTGGCGGCTAGACATGGCCTAGCCTATACAGCTGGTAGTGATGCACATATATATGAAGCTATAGGGACCTCACATATAATTGTGAATGAAGAGGTTGAATGTGTCGATGAATTGATTAAATTGATTAGGATGAAGAGAGTTAATATACATTTAGGTAGGACTCCAATAATCCACCGTCTCCGTAAACTGTTTCAACAATATCTCCCTTTATCCAAGTAGAGTGTGCTTCAACATATTTGACTTGGACTATATCCCCTATATCAACATTACCTCTTACAACAAATATCTTATATGCGTAATTCCTCCCCATAAACGACCCATTTTTTCCATATTCATTAATTAGGATGGGGCCGATCCAATTTTTCCATAATAAGTTCCGTCTCAGCATTATATTATCAGTTAGTTTCGATAATTCCCTACTCCTTTCTTTAATAACATTGGTTGGAATTTGTTTCATGTTTTTCGCAGGGGTATTTGGTCGTGGGAAGAATTTTGAAATGTTTACATAGTCAGGCATTGATTCCTCAATAATATCTAGTGTTTTCTGGAAATCTGAATCTGTTTCACCGGGATATCCTACAATTATATCTGTGGATATGCTGAAGTGTATCCCTATTTCCTCTCTTAGTCTTTTTACAGATTCGATATATTCTTCTGTGCCATGGCCTCTATTCATTTTTTTAAGTAGTTCATCGCTACCACTTTGAACAGGGATATGTAGGAAATGATAGAATTTATTGGATGTACTAAATATTTCTATTAGTTCATCTAACCATTTATATATCCATCTTGGGTTAGCCATTCCTATTCTGACTATAAATTTCCCCTCTATTTCATTGATCTTCCTCAGTAGGTGAATAAAGTTTTTCCTAGGTCTTAGGTCATAGCCGTATGCACCTAAATCCGTTGATGTCAATAATATCTCTTTATAACCTCTTTTTACTATTTTTTTGATTAGTTCCTCCACCTTATCTAATGGAATGCTTTTTACATATCCTCGTGCATTTTTTGTACCACAGAAACTGCATTTATCTAAGCAGCCTGATGAGACTCCTAATGGATAGGTAATTGTATTTGAGGTAGGTATATAGTCAAATATACTTGTGGTGTCTAAATCTATATCTCTTAGAATCCCGTATTGATCTGTTATATATTTTATTAGGTCTCCCAATTGGGTTGGTCCGAAATCGACGTCACAAATTTTTTCTTTTTTTATTCTGTATGGATTTATCTTTGGCAGACATCCAGTAAGTATAATCTTTTTATTTGGATATTTCCTTTTCAAATTTCTTAGATAATCTATTACTTTATCCTCAGTTTGTTTCTTAACTCCACATGAGTTTATTATAAAGATATCTGAGTCAATTTCAGTATCTGTAATTGGGATACCCAAATATCTCAATGCACCCTCGATTTTTAATGAATCAAATTTGTTTAGTGGGCAGCCGAAGGTTTTTATGTATACATTCATTGATTAGCACCATGATTAATCCTTATCATGGTTTTAGATAAATCTTTAATCTCTCTTTTTCAACCATTTGTATGTAGGTGCCATTGTCTTAGGCCTTGATCCATAAGCCTCATCAACCCTCTTGACACTGGTATTTTGAGGGGCATTAATTAATTTAGATGGATTTTCATAGGCTTCATTTATTATTAATCTTAATGCCTCAATATATTCATCAATCTCATCTTTTGAGGCGGACTCGGTTGGCTCAAACATCATAGCCTCTTCAACTATTAAGGGGAAATAGATGGTTGGCGGATGTAATCCATAATCTAATAGTCTTTTTGAGACATCCCTAGCTGATACACCAGTGTCTTCCTTAAGTTTTTTAAGGCTGACTACGAATTCATGCATTCTGGGTTCCTCTGGATTATACGGGAGTTCTATACCCTTTATTTTGATCATTTTCCTAAGCATGTAATTAGAGTTGACAACGGCTCTACCGCTTATATATCTCAGTTTTCTACCACCTACATTAATTAAGTATAAATATGCTCTAAGAATCACGGATATGTTTCCATAATATCCATGTACTTTCCCTATGGTGTATTTAAGATCGTTTCTAAGGATATATTCCCCATCTTGGTAATCGATATATGGTATTGGTAAATATTCCTTCAAATATTCCTTTACCCCTACAGGTCCACTACCAGGACCGCCTCCTCCATGTGGAGTGGCAAAAGTTTTGTGGAGATTTACATGAACTATATCGAACCCCATATCCCCTGGCCTGGCCCATCCCATTATCGCGTTTAGATTCGCTCCATCATAATATAATAGTCCATTGACTTCATGAATTATATTTGATATGGTTAACACGTTTTTTTCGAATAGTCCTAATGTATTCGGGTTTGTTAACATTATTCCCGCAGTATATTTACTAACTGCTGATTTTAGGGCGTCTAGATCAACCAGTCCATTTTTATTACTTGGTATTTCTACAACCTTGAATCCCGCCATTTTGGCGCTCGCAGGATTTGTTCCATGTGCAGAGTCGGGAATTATGATTTCATCTTTATACTTATTGCCATTTACTTCATGGTATTTTTTTATTATTAGTGCACCAGTCAGCTCTCCCTGGGCTCCAGCAGCCGGTTGGAGGGTGAAAGCATCCATACCAGTAATTTCTGATAGATAATTTTTGAATTCATATAGTATTAATAATAAGCCTTGGATGGTTTTAGGTGGTTGGAGTGGGTGGATAGAATCTATAGATAGTTGGTTTAAAATGAACTCTGTATACTTTGGGTTATATTTCATTGTGCAGCTTCCGAGTGGGTATAATCCTAAGTCTATTGCATAATTCATCTGGGTGAGGCGTGTGAAGTGTCTTATTACTCTAGTTTTTGGAATATTTGGAATATTTAACTTTCTGCGGATATATTTTTCTGGAATATATTTGCTTATTTCTTTTATAAAATCATCCTTTATTTCCTCTTCATGTCTCCCTAACTCCATTATTAGTGGTTCATTCCATCTGGCTTGTTTGAACGTTCTCATATCATATCACCTATCAAATTAATTAATTCCATTAGATTTTCTTCAGTGTGGTATTCATTTATTGATACTATATGGGCTCCTTTTTCTATGGCGCCAAATAAATAGCCTTTTTCGAATAGTCCCTTAACTAATTTTTCTGTCTCGATTGGTGTATTGAGTTTTAGTGAGAATTCTCTGATGAATGGTAAATTATATTTATTGAGAAAACCAAGTTTAATTAATTCTTTATTCAGTTTGTGTGCATTTTTCATTAATTTTATTGAGAGCCTCAATAATCCGTCACTACCGAGTAGTGATATATAGATCGCTGAGGCTATTGCGGATAACGCTTCATTTGTACATATGTTTGATGTTGCCTTCTCTCTTCGAATATGTTGCTCCCTAGTTTGTAATATCATGGCGAAGGCTTTTTCGCCGTCTGAATCTATAGTTAACCCCATTATCCGGCCTGGCATATTTCTTATTAGGGTCATATCATCTCTTACGGCGAAGATTCCTAGTAATGGTCCACCAAATGACATGGGTAGCCCTAAGGGCTGACCTTCTCCGACAGCTATATCTGCCCCTAATTCACCGGGAGGTTTTATAACTGGTAATGTTAATGGGTCAATGCCAAGAATTACCAATGAGTCATATTTATGTATTAAGTCGATTGCATCATCAAGATTATCGTATAAATATCCATAAAGGTTTGGATATTCCAGGTAGACTCCCGAGACTCCTTTCTTTAGTTTAGTTTCTAAATTTTCTAGGTCTATATTTCCATCATTATCTACTCTTATATAGTCGTATTGAATATCAGACCCCCATAAATAAGTCTTTATTACTTTTTCTCTGTTTGTTGGTAGATGATCAGGAATTAATACCAGTCCTCTCTTTTTTACTCTGAAACTCATTCTTAATGCTTCAGCGGCCGCTGATGCCCAGTCATACATGGAGCTATTAACTACATATAAGTCCAGTAGCTCAGCCATAAGACTCTGATACTCATATAATGCCTGCATTGTTCCTTGGGATATCTCTGCTTGATATGGAGTATAACTAGTTAAGAATTCACTTCTGCTTGTTATATAATTAATTATTGGAGGAAGGTAAATAGGCCAAACTCCCCCTCCCAAATAGATCCTTTCTGGGCTAAAGTTGACATCCTTGCTTAATTTTTTCTTTACGTAGCTTAGTAAATACTTCTCAGGAATTTCTGGTATGTTGAATGATCCTTTATATAG